>JBKJQD010000121.1:0-13314 GCA_046594125.1 Aestuariivirga sp. | reverse complement strand
GGGGACTGGACCTGGACTTCGGCGAGGGCGTCCAGGTGTTCCACGCCGGAACGGCAACGCGAGATGGCAGGATCGTCGCCAATGGCGGCCGCGTCCTCAATGTCACGGCACTTGGCAGAACCACGGCGGAAGCGCAGGTCCGTGCCTATGCCGCCGTCGATCGCATCAACTGGCCAGAAGGCTTCTGCCGCCGCGACATCGGCTGGCGGGCGGTGCAAAGCGAGGATAAGGTGGCGTCATGAGCAGCCTGTTTCCCAACACCCGCGAACACCGTTTCCGGATCGACGGCGTCGATATCTTCGCCCGGATCGGCGGTGCTGGTCCGCCGCTGCTGTTGATCCATGGCTTCCCGCAGACCCACGCCATGTGGCACCGGGTAGCGCCGGAGCTGATGCAGCACTTCACCTGCGTCATGCCCGACCTGCGAGGCTACGGCTATTCGTCGTGTCCGGAAAATGACACCGGAAATTCCGCATATTCAAAACGCGCCATGGCCCGTGACCTGATCGGCTTGATGCATGGGCTTGGTCACCAGCGCTTTGCCATGGTTGGCCATGATCGCGGCGGGCGCGTTGCCTATCGCATGGCGCTGGACCATCCAGCGGCGGTCTCCTGCCTCAGCCTGCTCGATATCGTTTCGACCTATGACATGTGGAACAACTTCACCGTCAAGCTCGCCATGAAGACCTATCACTGGCTGTTCCTTGCCCAGCCCAACCCGCTGCCGGAAATGCTGATCGAGCGGGCGCCGGTGTCCTATCTCGACTACACACTGGCAAGCTGGACCAAGGCAAAGAATCTGTCGGCGTTCGATGAAGACGCGCTGGCGGAGTACAGACTGCACTACGCCACGCCCGAACATATCCATGCCACCTGCAACGACTACCGGGCAGGGGCGACTGCCGATCTCGCGAACGACAGGGCTGATCGTGTCACAGGGCGGAAGATCACCTGCCCCACTCTGGCCCTTTGGGGCGATTCCGGCATTCCGAGCGAAACCGGAGCGCCGCTGGCCGCGTGGCGGCAATGGTGCAACGATGTCACCGGCCATGGCATCGATTCCGGCCACTTCATCGCCGAGGAAAATCCGTCTGCGCTATTGTCCCATCTGCAGCCGTTTCTCCTGACCCATGCACTTTGACCGCCAGGAGGCTTTTTCCGGCACGACCGCCGCGGATATTCCCGGCGAAGTTATCACTGCCTATCTCGCAGAACATCTTGTGGGCTTTGCGGGGCCTTTGACCGCCGCCCGTTTCAAGGGTGGGCAATCGAACCCGACCTACAAGCTGACAACGCCCGCGAAAAACTATGTGCTGCGCCGAAAGCCATCCGGCAAGCTGCTGGCCTCCGCCCATGCCATCGAGCGTGAATTCCGGGTGACGGAGGCCTTGGCCCGCAGTGGCTTTCCGGTGGCAAAGCCGCTTCATCTTTGTACTGATGAAGATATCATCGGCGCCGCATTCTACATCATGGAGCATGCCGAAGGCCGGGTGTTCTGGGAACCCCATGCACCGGGTCTGACGCCCGATGACCGCGCTGCCCTGTTTGCGTCCCTCAATGCCACCATCGCAGACCTGCACATGATTGACGCCGAAGCCGCGGGGCTTGGTGATTTTGGCAGGCCGCAGGGTTACGTTTCGCGGCAGATCAAGCGCTGGAGCGAACAGTACCGGGCCTCGGAAACGGAGACCATCGCCGAATTGAACCAGCTCATCGCGTGGCTGCCGGGCGCCTGCCAGGGTTACGGCGGGGCGGCGATTGTGCATGGCGATTTCCGTCTCGACAATTGCATCATTCACCCGAGCGAGCCACGGGTGATTGCGGTTCTCGATTGGGAACTCTCGACACTTGGCGACCCGCTGGCGGATTTTACTTACCATCTGATGCAATGGTTCATGCCGGTGTCGGAAACCGGCAGCGGCGTTGGCACGCTGCGCGGCCATGAAGGCGATCCTGGAATTTCGGCCCTCGACGATTATATCGCCAGCTATTGCGCGCGCACCGGACGCGCAGCCATTTCGGACCTCAACACCTACATGGCCTATAATTTCTTCCGCATCGCGGCCATATTGCAAGGCATTCTCGGCCGGGTGCGCGATGGCACGGCGGCCAATGCGCAAGCGGCTGAGATGGCGCGGCAAGTCCGTCCGCTGGCCGAAACCGGCTGGACCTTCGCCAGAAAGGCCGGTGCATGAGCACGCCGAGGATCGGTCTGGCACTGGGCGGCGGCAGCGCCCGCGGTCTCGCCCACATTCCCATGCTCGAGGTGTTCGATGAACTGGGCATCAAGCCAGCGGCGATCGCCGGATGTTCCATTGGCGCACTCATCGGGGCGGGCTATGCGGCGGGCATGAGTGCGCGTGACATTCGCGAGCGCGCCGAGCGGCTGCTGTCCAACCGCATCGATGCCATGCGTTATGTCCTCGGCCACAAGAAGATGCGGCTGCGCGACCTCTTGGCGCTCAAGGGCATCGCCTCGTTCCACATCGACGGCGAAACCCTGGCGGGCCTGGTACTGCCCGATGATCTGCCAGTGATGATCGAGGACCTGGCCATTCCCTTCAAGGCGGTGACCACCGACTACGACCTGATGCAGGAGCGGGTTTTCACCAGCGGCCCCTTGCTGCGGGCGGTGGCGGCATCGCTGGCCATACCCGGTGTCATCCTTGGCCCCAAGATCGATGGCCATGTGCATGTTGACGGCGGCGTCACCAATCCCGTGCCTTTCGATCACGTGCGCGAGAATACCGATATCGTCGTGGCCATCGATGTCACCGGACGCCCGCGGCCACCGCTCCGGGCACATCATTCCAACATGGAACTGGCGGTTGGCTCTTTGCTCATCATGTTTCATCAAGTCGCCAGCCTGCGCCGCGCCGCGGCGCCGCCCGATATCTATGTGGAGCCGGCATTGGTCGATTTCTCCGGCGCAGATTTTTTCAAGGCCAAAGCCATGTTCGATGCCGCCCAGCCAGCCAAGGACCAGCTCAAGCGCGAACTGGAATTGCTAATGAGGAAAGTGGGTTAGCGGCGATTGCTGAAGAACTCTCTTAGCAGGATCCTGGCGCGCTCCTCGCCGATGCCGCTGTAGACGTCGGGGCGGTGGTGGCAGGTGGCCTGATCATAGAAGCGCGGGCCGTGCTCGACAGCTCCCATCTTCTCGTCGGATGCCGCGAAATAGAGGCGCCGGATGCGGGCAAAAGAGATGGCCGCCGCGCACATGGCGCAGGGTTCCAGCGTGACATAGAGATCGCAATCGGTCAGGCGCTCGGTCGCCATGTGCCTTGCCGCCGCCCGGATGGCGAGGAGCTCGGCATGGGCGGTTGGGTCCATGAGTTCGATGGTCCGGTTGCCGGCGCTGGCCAGCACCGCGCCGGAGCGGTCGGTGACGACGGCGCCCACCGGCACTTCGCCACGCGCCGCCGCCGCTTCGGCCTCCTGGAAGGCCAGCAACATCGGCTCTGGCAGTTTCATGCGCATTCTGTCACATGATGCATTGAAGGGGCCAAGGTCAAGATGAGCGAATTCGAGGGCGAGCGTATTGCCAAGGTTATTGCCCGGGCTGGTATCTGTTCAAGACGCGATGCCGAGCGGCTGATCGCCGAGGGCCGCGTCACGCTGAATGGCGACCGGCTGAAGAGTGCCGCCGTCAACGTGACAGTGCGCGATTCAATCGTGGTGAACGGCAAGCCCCTGCCCCGCGAGGAAGAAACCCGCCTGTGGCTCTATCACAAGCCGGCCGGGCTGGTGGTCAGCAACAAGGACCCGGAAGGCCGTCCAACGGTGTTCCAGAAGCTGCGCCAGCAGTTGCCGCGTGTCGTGTCGATCGGGCGGCTCGACATCAACACCGAGGGCCTGCTGCTGCTGACCAATGACGGTGAGCTGGCGCGCTTCATGGAGCTGCCTTCGACCGGCTGGATCAGGCGCTACCGGGTGCGCGCCTATGGCAAGATGGATGACGCCGCACTGGCGCGGATCGCCAATGGCGTCGAGATTGAGGGCATCAAGTATGGCCCTGTCGAAGCCAAGCTCGACAAATCAACGGGCGATAACCTGTGGCTGACCATTGCCATCAAGGAAGGCAAGAACCGCGAAGTGAAAAAACTTTGCGAATATCTGGGCCTCAGGGTCAACCGCCTCATTCGCGTTTCATTCGGCCCCTTTGCGCTTGGCGAACTGGAGCGTGGCGGCATCGAGGAAGTGGCGCCCAAAGTGATGAAGGCCAATCTCGGCGACAAAATCTTCAAAGGCAGTTCTGAGTCCCATGCGGATCGTCGGCGGAAAATTCAAAGGACATAACATCGCCAGCCCGTCGGGTGCTGCGACGCGGCCGACATCCGACCGGGTGCGCGAGGCGATCTTCAACATTCTCGCCCATGGTATCGCGGGTTTCGATCTCGATGATGCCCGGGTCATGGACCTGTTTGCCGGAACCGGGGCGCTCGGACTCGAAGCCGTGTCGCGCGGCGCCCGCTTCTGCCAGTTCATTGACGACGGGACCGAGGCGCGCGGCCTCATCCGGCGCAATGCCGACGCACTGGGCATCATTGGTCTGGTGAAGATTTGGAAGCGCGACGCCACACGGCTTGGCCCCTGCTCGCCACAGCCGGCGTTTGATCTGGTCTTCGCCGATCCGCCTTATGGCAAGGGATTGGGTGAAAAAACCCTGCAATCCCTCGTCGAAGGCCAATGGCTGAATGCCGGCGCGGTAGTCGTGCTGGAGGAGGACGAGACAGCCGTGGTCAACGATGTGACTAGGCTGACATTGCTTGATCAGCGCAGCTATGGCGAGACCCAGGTGCGATTTTACCGTTTCGCCAGCGATGGATTGTGACAACGGCTTGCAATAAAAAGATTCGAGATATTTCCAGACGGGCACCTCCCAATGAAAATCCGCAAGCTTGAGACCTTCTGCAATGAGTTCGTCGGCTTCATCCGCGTGACCACCGACAGCGGCGAACAGGGCTGGGGCCAGGTTTCGACCTATAATGCCGACATCACCTGTGAAGTCTTTCACCGCCAGGTGGCGCGTCATGCGCTGGGCAGCGATGCGCTTGATCATTCGGACACACTGCTGCTTATCAATGAACGCGAACATAAGTATCCGGGCTCTTATTTGCGCCGCGCCACCACCGGACTCGATACCGCCCTGTGGGATTTGCGCGGCAAGATTCACGGCAAGCCGGTCGTGTCGCTGCTCGGTGGCCAGCCCGGCAAACTCCGCGCCTATGCCTCGTCGATGAAGCGCGACATCACGCCCGAGAATGAGGCCAGGCGCTTTCTCAAGCTGCGCGACGACAAGGGCTTTGATGCTTTCAAGTGGCGGGTCGGTGCCGAATGCGGCCGCGATCAGGACGAATGGCCGGGCCGTACCGAAGCCATCGTGCCGCTGGTGTCACGGGCTTTGGGGTCTGGTATCGACAAGCTGGTGGACGGCAACTCATGCTATTCGCCCAAGCGGGCCATCGAAGTAGGCCGGTTGCTTGAACAGGAAGGCATCAGCCATTTCGAGGAACCCTGCCCCTATTGGGAATTCGAGCAGACCAGGGAAGTGACCGACGCCTTGTCCATCGATGTGACGGGTGGCGAGCAGGACTGCGAATTCACCGCCTGGAAAACCATGATCGCCATGCGCGCCGTTGACGTGGTGCAGCCGGATATCATGTATCTGGGCGGCATCAGCCGTACATTGGTGGTGTGCAAGATGGCAGAGGTGGCGGGCCTGCTGGTAACGCCGCATGCCGCCAACCTGTCGCTGGTTACCATGTGCACCATGCACCTGCTCAAGGCCATTCCCAACGCTGGGAAATATCTCGAGTTCTCGATTGAGGAAGAGGATTATTATCCTTGGCAATACGGATTGTTTCTTGGTGACCCCTATCGCATCGAGGACGGCAAGGTGACGATCACCGACGCGCCGGGCTGGGGCGTCGAGATCAACCCGGCTTGGCTGGAAAAATCCAGGTATCAGGTGAGCGAAATCCAGTAAGGCTCAACGCCGCCCGAAGAGGCGTTCGATATCGGCCAGCTTCAACTCGATAAAAGTCGGGCGGCCGTGATTGCACTGTCCCGAATTGGGCGTCGCCTCCATCTCGCGGAGCAGCGCGTTCATTTCTTCCGGGCGCAGCTTGCGGCCCGAGCGCACCGAGTTGTGACAGGCCATGGTGGCCAGCATGTGATTGATGCGGGCTTCAACCGAAATCAACGTGACAAGCTCCGACAACTCGTCGGCAACATCACGGACGATGCCGCCGATATCACCGCCCGCCAGTGCCGAGGGCACTTCGCGCAGGATCACCGCGCCATTGCCGAAGGCTTCAAACACGAGGCCCGATTGCGCCAGAATATCGGCGGCGCCTAACAGCCGCTCCACCAGCACCGGGTCGAGGTCGACGACTTCCGGCACCAGCAGGGGCTGGGTGGCAATGCTGCTGCCCGCCCGCTCGCGCTTCAGCCGTTCATAGACAAGACGCTCGTGGGCGGCGTGCTGGTCGACGAGGACGAAGCCATCACGGGTCTGTGCCACGATGTAATTGTCATGTATCTGGGCTCTCGCCTGCCCCAGCGGATAATCCATGGATGGCGCCTCGCCTTGCGCAAATGCCGAGGGCGGCAGGTCCATGGCGAAGCTGCGCTGGATTTCGGAAAGTCCGGGCTGCATGTTTTGCGGCGCGGTGGCGCGGAAGCTGGAGGCCGTGGCTTGCGATAAACCGCTGTCGGGCATCTGGCTCTGTCCGGCGATGGCATGGCGGATGGCGCTGACGATCACGCCGCGCACCAGACCGGCGTCTCGGAAGCGCACCTCGGCTTTGGCGGGATGGACATTGACATCGACGCGGTCCGGCGGACAGGTCAGGAAGAGGACGACAGCGGCAAAGCGGTTGGCGGCCATGACATCGGCATAGGCGCCGCGAATGGCGCCCGACAGCGCCTTGTCGCGGACGCTGCGGCCATTGACGAACATGTATTGCATGCCGCTCTGGGCCCGCGACCATGTCGGAAGTCCTGCAAAGCCGTGGACGGCGACGCCATCGCGCTCGTGTGCAAAGGCAACGGCATTGTCCATGAAGTCCTGGCCCAGCAACCGCCGGATACGCAACTCGCCGTTCTCATCAGGCGGCACGTCGATCAGCCGCCGTTCCTCGGTGATGAAGGCAAAGCCTATGCGCGGATTTGCCAATGCCATGCGGCGCACCACATCGGCGGCCTCGGAGGTTTCGGTGCGGTCGGTCTTGAGGAACTTGAGCCGGGCTGGCGTGGCGAAAAAGAGATCGCGCACGTCGACGTCGGTGCCGCGCGACAGGGCCGCGGGGCGGATGTCTGAAACCACGCCCCCGTCGACGGCGATGCTGTGCGCCAGATCGCCGCCGCGCCGTCTTGACGTGATGCTCAAGCGGCTGACTGAACCGACAGAAGGCAGGGCTTCGCCGCGAAATCCGAGAAACCGGATATCAACCAGATCGTCATCAGAGAGTTTCGACGTCGCATGGCGTTCGATGGCCAGCATCAGATCCTCCGGCCCCATGCCGGAGCCGTCATCGCTGACCTTGATCAGGCTTTTGCCGCCACCGTGAAAAATGACATCGATCTGGCGGGCGTCAGCGTCGACGGCGTTTTCGACAAGCTCCTTCACGACGCTGGCCGGGCGCTCAACGACTTCGCCAGCCGCGATGCGGTTGATGGTGCCTTCCGAGAGTCGGCGGATTCGCATGGGGGTGATATTATACCAACGGCGTGTGTTTCTGACTCATTTGTATCGCAACCATGTCCCCAAATCCGTCACCCTCCGCTTCAAGCGGAGGGTCCATGCGCCGGGGGAAAGATGGGTCCTCCGCTTGCGCGGAGGATGACGGAACAGGGGGAATTGAAGGCACGCTGGCGCCAGCCGGGAAGACTCTACTTCAAGCCCTCGGGCTTGCCGACGATGGTGACGAACAGGCGATCAGGATGCAACAGGCGCTTGGCCTCGGCCTTCGCCTGATCAAGCGTCACGGCGTCGATCTTGCTGTTGCGGGTCTCGACATAGTTGATGCCAAGGCCCTGCTGCTGGATTCCAAGCAACTGGCTGGCTACGACGCTGTTGCTTGTGAAGCGCAGCGCGTAGGAGCCGGTGAGATAAGTCTTGGCCTCGTTCAGCTCCGCTTGCGTCGGTCCCTTGTCCGCCATGTCCCGCATGACCTGCCGTACCAGTGTCAGCGCTTCACCGGCCTTTTCGTTGCGCGTCGACAGCGAACCGATGTACAGGCCAGCCCGTTGCAGCGGATTGAAGCTGGCGCCGACGCCATATGTCAGGCCGCGTTTCTCGCGGATTTCCTCTGTCATGCGCGAGCCGAAGCCGCCACCGCCAAGGATTTCGGACATGACGAAGGCCGGAATGAATCCCGGGTCGTCGCGCATCGGGCCTTCGTGACCGAACACGATGATGCTTTGCGGAATATCGCGCGCGATGATCTTGACCTGGCCTGCGCCGGCAAAGGGCTTGGCGGGCGGCAGTGTTTGCACCTCACCTTTCGGCAGATCACCGAAGACCTGGTCGAGCAGCTTTGCCAATGAAGCCGCATCCATGTCGCCGACGACGCTGATCTTCAGGCCGGTGCGGCTGAAGATGCGATGGTGGGCATCTTTCAGGTCCTGGCTTGTCATGGCGGCCAGCGATGCGACGGTGCCATCGCTGTCGGTGGCGTAGGGGTCGCCCGGCAGCGCCTGCTTCATCCACGCCACGAATGCCGCCTGCTCGGGATCGTCATTTTTCCGGCCGAGGCCGAGCGTGAAACTCTGGCGCATGCGCTCCAGTGGTGCCGCATCAAAGCGCGGCGCGGTAATCGCCTTGTGCAGCAACCCGAAAGCCCCGTCCTTGCGGCTCGACAGGGTTTGGAATGTACCCTCGAAGTTGTCGAGACCGGCATTGAAGGACATACGGAACCCCAAGTCGTCCCGTGCCTTCTGGAAACTTGCCGAGTCGAGATCGGCGGCGCCCTCGTCCATCATGCCAGTGAGAAATGTGGCGACACCCTCCTTGCCCGCGGGGTCGGAGGCGCTTCCGGACTGGAAGGAAAAGCTCATGGCGATGAGCGGTATGGAATGGTCCTCGACCAGCCAGGCGGTCAGTCCACCCGGACTCCTCACCTCCTGGATGGCAAAGGCCCGCGACGGCACTGCCACGAAGACGAGGAGGAGCATGGCCAGAACGAAACGGGCCGGGACCGCTGTCAGATTCTTGATCGGTGTCATGTCAGGGGGCCTCTTCCGGGAGCAGTACACCCGTGACTGATGCCTTGCTGTTGATGATCCTGGCGGCGGCCTTCGCCACATCGGCGATGGTAACCTTGGCGATGTTCTTGTCCCAGTCCGTAACGTCAGCGACGGTTTGTCCGGTCATCAGCGCCGTGCCGAACATGCGGGCCAGCGCCTCCTGCGAGTCGAGCAGATAGACCGATTCGGTGATGACGTGATTGAGTGTGCGGTCGAGTTCGTCCTGGGTGATGCCATGGGCGGCAACGTCAGCCAGAACGGCGTCGATGGCCGTTTCGAGCTTGTCCACGCCGAT
This sequence comes from Aestuariivirga sp., assembly GCA_046594125.1. Taxonomy (GTDB): domain Bacteria; phylum Pseudomonadota; class Alphaproteobacteria; order Rhizobiales; family Aestuariivirgaceae; genus Aestuariivirga. The sequence continues at coordinate 3,767 of JBKJQD010000121.1, read as the reverse complement.
CCCCGGATTGGGTGCTCCATAGACCGTGAAGTCGCCATAGTCCTTGGTGTCGCCGTTGTACCATGAGCCGGCGTAGGCTGCGAGCTTCTGCTCGACGACGATCTTCTTGTACAAGCGGCTCTGGGCATCGCCGCCGAGCGCGTCGGCCAGAATTTGCAGGGCCAAGGCTTCGCGGCCCTCGGCTTTGGCTTCAGCGGGCGCCAGATAGGAGCGGCGCCAAACGGGGGCGGAAGTGAGCTTGTCGTGCAAAGTGACGCGCCGTTCGGCGACGGCCTCGGGTTCCTCAGTGCGGATCGCCGGGGGAGTGGTGATGGTGTTCTTCAGCGGGCCATAGTATTTTTCGGCCAGCGCCTTCACGTCGGCAGCCTCGACATCGCCTGCGACGATGACGGTGGCGCTGGCTGGCTCGTAGTGGGCGCGATAGAATTCGAGAGCATCGGCCCTGGTCAGCTTCGCCACCTCGGGCATCCAGCCGATGACCGGCTTGCGGTACGGGTGGGCCGTGTAAAGTGCTATGTTCATCTGCTCGGCAAGTTGACTTGAAGGGTCGTTCTCGATGCGCTGGCGGCGCTCTTCCCTGACGACTTGAAGTTCCGGAAGCACGTTTTCGTCGGTCAGTACCAGATTCTGCATGCGGTCCGCCTCAAGCTCCATGACCAGCGCCAGGCGATCCTTGGCGATCTTCTGGAAATAGGCGGTGTAGTCCTGGGTGGTGAAAGCGTTTTCGTCACCGCCATTGACGCGCACCAGACGGCTGAATTCACCGGCTGGATGCTTGGGCGTACCCTTGAACATGAGATGTTCGAGGAAATGCGCGATCCCCGCCTTGCCCTGGGGCTCGTCGGCGGCACCGACCTGATACCAGACCATATGGGTGACCACGGGAGCGCGGTGGTTGGGGATCACCACCAGGCGCAAACCATTGGCAAGTTTGAACTCGGACACGGCGATGTCGAGGGCCAAGGCCGGAGGGACCAGCGCACACACGAGGATGGCGAACGCTGCGAGGCGGAAAAGACGGCGGTTCATGAATATCCTGATGCTGCCCGGGGGCGGTTGGCACGAATGCCGGTTGAGGGGCTATTCGTCCTTGAAGATGTTGCCAATGTTGAAGACAGAGCCATAATTGGGATTGGCCGCCTGTTTCTTGGCCAGGTAGACTTTCTTCAACTCGGCCTGGAGTTCGGCGTCGGATTTGGCGGTTCCGTCGGGCTTGACCCTCGATATGCCGTTGCGCTCGTAGATATCACCTGCCGGTGCTGCGGCAGCGTTTCCATAGGGCGTTGCCGGGGCGCTGGCCACCTTGGTGCTGGATACGGCTGCAGGCTCCTGCACCGCAGGCGGAGCCGCGGCAGTGCCGGGCGGGCGCAATTGCAGGTCGGGCGGCATGCTGAGGTCCTGGTAGGTCTGCTGCACCTGGGGCTGTTCGGCGGGACCCGGGCGCATGACATCGGCAATCGAGGTGCAGCCCGACGCCAAAGCGCCGGCAGCCAGCAGAACCGCTACGGGGCCGACATGCTTCATTCTTTCGACCTTTCAATCACAACGGCCTGCTTCTGTTCCCAAATTCAGGCGTTTCCGCGGCGGTCTCCGGCGCCACGGTCGAAGAGCGATTCATACAGCAGGATCAGCACCCCCGCAACGATGGCCACATCGGCGATGTTGAAGATGTACCAGCTGAAGCTGCCTATATGGAAATGGAAGAAATCGGCAACGCCACCGTGCACCACCCGGTCAAGCGCGTTGGACAGTGCCCCGCCAATGATGATGGCCAGCGAAAACGCCGGCAGCGGACGCTCCATGCGGCAGGTCCATATCCACAGCAAGGCGGTGATCACCAGGCTCAGGGCAATGAGAAAACCCTGCGCGTGCGAGCGGAACAGGCCATAGGACACACCCTTGTTCCACACCAGCACCAGCTCGAAAAACGAGGTGATGGCGAGCGGCTGGCGGCTATCGATGTCGAGGACGTTCAGCATCCACCACTTGTGCGTCTGGTCGAGGCCGAACACGAGAGCCGCCAACGCCAAAGCCATGGGCGCCAGCGGACTCCACAGCCGCAGGTTCATCAAACGGTTTTCCCGAAGCGCTTCTGCCATTCGCGCACCGCCATGGCATCACGCGGCGTGATGTCGGGAAATTCGGCGTCGCTGCCGACCTCGTTGCTGAACTTCCACGAGCGGGCGCATTTCTTGCCTTCGGCCGGTTTGAAGACCACGGCAACGCCCTTGACGCTGTCGAGCCGGAAAGCATCGGCTGGGCCTTCGCCTTCCATCAGGTTTACACCCGAGGTGATGGAGATTTCGGCGAGATCGACGCCTTGCAGCGCCGCCAGCAGATCGGCATCGGAGATGTAAATTTCGGGGGCGGCTTCCAGTGCCGAGCCGATGGTCTTCTTCACCTGGCGCTCGATTTCGAGGGCACCGGTGATGACCGAGCGTACGTCGCGGACCTTGTCCCACTTGGCGGCAAGTTCAGGTGCTGCCCATTCCTCCGGCGTCCTGGCAAACTGCATCAGGTGAACCGACGAGCCAACGCCCGCAAAGCGCGTCAGCCAGACTTCTTCCATGGTGAAAGTAAGGATCGGCGCCCACCAGGTGGTGAGGCAGTGGAACAGTTGATCAAGAACAGTGCGGCAGGATTTGCGGCGCTGTGCCGACCAGGCATCGCAGTAAAGCGAGTCTTTGCGGATATCGAAATAGAAGGCCGAGAGATCAACCGTCATGAAATTCGACAACAATGCGAAGAGCCGCTTGTAGTCGAAGACTTCGTAAGCGGCGCGCACTTGTGAATCCAGTTCGTGGAGACGGTGCAGGATGTAGCGGTCGAGTTCCGGCATCTTGGCGGCTGGCACAAATTCCCAGTCGTGGAGACCTTCCACGGCGCCGAGGATATAGCGCATGGTGTTGCGCAGCTTGCGATAGGACTCGATGTTGGTTTTGAGAATTTCGGGGCCAAGCCGCAGGTCTTCGGCGTAATCGGCGGACGCCACCCACAGGCGGAGAATATCGGCACCTGACTGCTTTATAACTTCTTGCGGTGTGACGATGTTGCCGAGCGACTTCGACATCTTGCGGCCGTCCTCGGCCACCACGAAGCCGTGGGTCAGCACCGCGTCATAGGGGGCACGCCCGCGCGTGCCGCAGGCTTCGAGCAGCGAGGAATGAAACCAGCCGCGATGCTGGTCGGAGCCTTCGAGATAAATATCGGCGGGCCATTTCAGATCGGGGCGCTGCTCGAGGACGAAAGCGTGGGTGGAGCCTGAGTCAAACCAAACGTCGAGAATGTCGCGGACCTGTTCCCATTCCTGACTGTTGTATTCGCGTCCAAGGAAACGCTGGGCTGCACCTTCGGCGAACCAGGCGTCGGCACCTTCTTCAGAAAAAGAATCCACAATGCGCTGGTTCACATTGCTATCGTTGAGGATTTCGCCCGTCTCCTTGTTGACGAAAACAGCAATCGGAACACCCCAGGCGCGCTGGCGCGAGATCACCCAGTCGGGCCGGTCGGCGATCATGGCGCGCAGCCGATTCTGTCCGGCGGGGGGGAAAAATTTCGTCTCGTCGATGGCCTTCAGCGCCGTGTCGCGCAGACCGTGGCTCGACATGGAAATGAACCACTGCGGCGTGTTGCGGAAGATGATCGGCTTCTTGGAGCGCCAGGAATGCGGATACTGGTGCTTGAGACGGCCACGGGCAATGAGCATCCCGGCATCGATCAGCGCACGGATGACCGCCTCGTTGGCATCGCCCTTCTCGCCCTTGTCG
>JBKJQD010000110.1:0-3429 GCA_046594125.1 Aestuariivirga sp. | reverse complement strand
TTGGATCTTCTGGCCTGCGCCATTGCCTATACCATCCGTGTCCGCGTCATCATTGCCAGCCACGGCCCGCAATCGGCCCTGGCCACGGCGGTGGGCGGTGACCGCAAGGGCTGGATTTCGATAGCCGCCTATGTCGTAGCCATCGTGGCATCCAACCTTAACCCATGGATTTCCTGCGGCCTCTATGCCCTCGTCGCCCTTCTCTGGCTGATCCCCGGCCGCCGCATCAGCCGGGTGCCCGGTTAAACCGTATCGAGATAGGTGTCGTGCTCGAAATCGGTCACCTGCAGCGCGAAGGTGTTCATTTCCTGGCGCTTGCAGGCCACCAGCATGTCGCGCAGCATGGGCGGCAGGGTGTCTTCGATGATGCGGCCCGCCGCAAAGGCGTCAATCGCCGAGGCCCAATCGGGCGGCAGGCTTTTGAGCTTCAGTGTATAGGCATCGCCAGTTACGGGAGGGGGCGGGGCGATTTCACGTTCGATGCCGACCAGGGCGCCAGCCAGAATTCCGGCCAGAACCAGATAGGGATTGGCGTCAGCACCGGCGACGCGGTGCTCGATGCGCCGGGCATTCAGCGATCCACCCGGAATGCGAATGGCGACGGTGCGGTTTTCATAACCCCAGGCCGCGGCCGATGGCGCATGGGTGCCCGGACGCAAACGCCGGAAGGAATTGAAATGCGGCGCGAACATCAGCGTTGACTCGGGCATCGCCTCGATCAGCCCGCCCACCGCATTGCGCATCATCACGCTGCCATCAGCACTGCCGTCGTTGAAGACGTTGCCGCCATTTTGATCGAGCAATGAGAAATGCACATGGAGCCCGCTGCCCGAACGCTCGCCATAGGGCTTGGCCATGAACGACGCGGCAAAGCCATGCTTGCGCGCCAATCCGCGCACGATGCGCTTGAACAGCATCGCATCATCGGCGGCGCGCAGCGGATCATCGCAATGCAGGAGATTGATTTCGAACTGGCCGATGCCGTTTTCAGCGATGGCCGAATCCGCCGGGACCCCTTGCGCCTCGCAGGCCGCATAGACGTCGCGGAAGAAGCTGCCGAAGTCGTCAAGTTCGTCGATTGACAGCACCGCATCGGCATCGAGCCGCTTGCCGGTGACCGGCGACACCGGCGCCACGGGGCGCGCATTGCTCGGATCATAGAGATAGAATTCCAGCTCCATGGCCATGACCGGCGTCAGGCCGAGCTGGCGGTAGCGCTCGACCAGCGAGGCCAGTGCCCGGCGCGGATCACCGCCAAAGGCATCGCCATTTTCCTCGCGCAGCCAGACGGGGATGAGGCCCGAAGGTTCCGCCGTCCAGTCCATCGGCAGAATTCCGCGGCCAGTTGACTCGCAGATGCCGTCGGCATCACCGGTGGCAAAGACCAGTGGGCTCTTCACAATGTCCTCGCCCCAGATGTCGACACCCACCACCGACAACGGCATGCGCAAGCCGCCGTTCAAAACCTTTTCGGCCTGGTCGAGCGGAATGCGCTTGCCGCGCATCACGCCGTTCAGATCACAGACCGCGGCGCGCAGGCTGCGAATGTCGGTGCGGCCTTCAAGCCACGATAGTGTCTCGGAAATATTCATCAGGCACTCCCCTGGCGATTGTCTTAGCTGATCGCTGGTGCCGGGTCGAGCCACGCCGGCTGAACACAAAATCCCCGCATTCGGGACGCTTCTGTTGCGGCTTGTTTCCAAGACCGTGGGGTTCAGTCATGTCCGCCGATATTGTCACCATGGCGCCGGAAGTTCTGGCCGGAAGTTTTCTCGCCCATGCCGTCTATGGCGGCGAGTACATCGATCCGGCCTTCAACCTGCCGGGCGATCAGGACGATGAACTGAACGATGACTACCGGGGTTATCTCGCCAGCCAGCAGCCCGGCTGGCAAGTGCTCACCAGCACCGGGTTGACAACCTTCAACGGCCACGGCGGTGACGCCTATTTCACGGCGGGCGGGCTGTACAATGCCAGGGCCTTTACCGGAACCACGCACAGCTTCGATTCCCAGGGGCTGGTGGCGGTGGAGGGCGATACGCTGGTGATGACTTTTCGCGGCACCGATCTGGAAGACCCAGCCGTGTTGTCCGGCCAGGCCTTTACCGGTGCCGGGCTGGCCGCCAACTACAAGGCCTTCAAGCCGATGATCGATGCGGTCTATGACTATATCGCGTCGCATCCGGACATTAACAATATCGTCGTCTCGGGCCACAGCCTGGGCGGCGCCATGGCCGACATCTTCGCGCTGGCCGACGCGGCGCGCTTCCGCGCCCTTCTGCCTGGCGGTCTCACCATCGTGTCGCTGGCCTCCTCTGGCATATCTCCCGACCTGCCGCAGTTCCTTGTCGGGCTTGATCCAACCGCCGCCACCATAACCAAACACGCCGTCGAAATCCTCGGCATCAATGTGAAGGTGCCGATGATCGACAGCCTGACGACGCCTGCCGACCACATCTCGATCTCCAATGCCGGCGACCGGGCGCATTTTCCCAACAATTTTCGTGACGTGCCCGAGGACTTCGGACTGGTGCCCATCGTCACGCTGAAAGACAATCTGCATTTCACCGATGATGCCGTATTCAACGTGCCCAATATCGGCAACAGCGAGGTGATCTATCGCGACCCGCTCACTCATCCGCTGGATTTCCGCGGCATGGGCGCCCCGCATAACGCCGCGCTGATCTGGGCCAATCTGCAAGGCCTTCTCGCCGATCCGCTGAAGGACAATCTCACCAACCAGAAGCTGAACTTCGGCATCACTGATTACAATGCGCTGCCCGGCTGGGATGGTTCGCCCATCAGCCTGTTCGACGGTTATATCCACCGCGATGATTTCCATAATGACTGGGACGTGCTCGGCCATGCCCTGCAAGGCGGTGCCGGGGCCGATTACATTCTTGGCCTCACCGGCAATGACCGGCTCGTCGGGCCCGGCGGTGCCGATCTGCTGTCGAGTGGTGACGGTGCCGATGTGCTGCTCGGCGGTGCCGGTGCCGATCAACTGGCGGGCGGCACCAGACGCGACATGCTGAGCGGCGGACCGGGTGCTGACCGTTTCGTCTTTGCAGCACTTGATCATTCAGGCGTGGGTCTGCAACGCGACACCATCACCGATTTCGTTGCGGGCGAGGGTGATCGCATTGACATTTCGAGAATCGGCGCGAAAGCCGGGGCGGTGGGCGATCAGGATTTCCAGTTCATCGCCAGCGCTGTCTTTACCGGCGAGGGCCAGATCCGCGCCGTGCAGGCGGGAGCCGATACCATCCTGCGCTTCAATGCAATTGGCGCCACCGGAACCGACATGGAAATCGTGCTGAAGGACGTCCTGGCCTCGAGCCTGCACGGCACCGACTTCATCCTGTAGCGCGGGATGGATTTAGGCTTTCCCTTACTTCACCCTCCCCCTTGTGGGGAGGGCCGGGGTGG
>JBKJQD010000317.1:0-5681 GCA_046594125.1 Aestuariivirga sp. | reverse complement strand
CTGGGCGCGCCATCGTAAATCACCAGCAGAGAATAATCGGCAAATCGCTGCGATAATTCGTTGAGAAACACATTCATGCTGCGCGGGCACACAGATTGCTGACCGCCGAACAGCAGTGTCGTCAACGGGTGCTTCGTACGCCGGTGCAAAACCGCCACTTGGGGTGCGGAAGTTCCTCGTCTGGCCATGGATCTTCGATTCCACTGCCTTGCGCAGCGCCGAATTGTCGAGGCTAACGCAGACGCATTCGCTGTTCATCGCCGCCATCGAGACAGGGCCGGGAGACAGCCCAGCGGCCGCGGACTCCGAGTCAGACGATGGCGCGTTCATGAGAAGCTCACCGTCGAACCAGCCCTGGAAGTGCTGTGCCCGCTCGACAACATGGACCATCTGAGCAGCTGCACCCAGCGTTTTGGGACGCCGAGTGAACCCGGGTCTGGGAGAAATGAATGTGGCCATCGCGCGCGCCAGCCGGCGAGCCCGGTCAGGGTCTTGCGCGAGCAGCGCAATCACTAGGTTCTCAATTGTGATCCTGCGTATGTGGAGGTGCTCCAGTTCGGTGTTCACCGATCGAGCGATGTCCGGTTGCACAGCGCTGTCTTCCAAAGGCCGCGTCGCACGCGCTTCGCCCTCGTTCTCCCACATGGAGCTTCTCCAGCATCTCGCCCACCGGGGCGCGGGCCTTGATCATCAACAGAATACGGCGCGGCCGGCTGAGCGCGGCGGCAAACTCCTCCAGCGTCCGGGTGCCGATCCATTGCCGGTTTGCACCCGCACCCTGGATCAGGCGGGTGACCTTCGCCTCGGTGTGGTTCCAGAGCGCCACCCGGTAGCCGTGGTCTTCAAGATTCAACGCCTGGTTTTCGCCCATCACGCCGAGGCCGATCACGCCGATGTCCGCCGTCGGCGGCGCTGCACTTAGGGATGACATGTCAGTCTCCTCGATGTATGTACGCTGCACCACCAAACTCCGGCGGTGGAGGGCACGCGCGACCCGCCTCTGTACGATCGGATCATTTCCGCGAAGCGCAGCATCTAAAATTTGATCGTGTTGCGAACGCCGACCACAAGAGCGTCCTTCACGATTTGATTAGGATTGGCTGGGTCAGACACTCTGCCACCGGGATGGTGGATATGCTGCAGGTCCGCTTGTAGCGTCCACCAAGGCGCGCTCTGCGCAGAATAGTTGAGCCCGACCGCACTCGAACTGATCCGGCGATAGGCCATGCCGAATGTGAGTAGGTCCTCGGAGCGGCCAGGCAACAAGCCTTTGACACCCGCTCGCCCATCGATATGGTACGAAATGAGATTGCGATCGGTAGGTTGAATCCCGGCGCGCATGAACAGGCTCAGACTCCGCTCGCCCCAGCGCGGGACGGTCTGATCCGCGAGACCATATAAGCCCCAGTTACCTGCATGATTGATGGGTGAGACTGCTGCGGGATCGGCCAGCGAGACCACACCGCCAACGCCGTTGCGTCCACTAAACGACATAGCGATCCCAACCCGCATAGGAATCCTTGATCCGCCCGCGTGGCAGCGCCAGCATAATCAGCAGCGCTCCGCTGATGACGCCGTTCCAAGCCGCCAGCGGCGAGGCGATGCCGTCGAGCAGCCACGGCGCCGTGATCAGCCAGGCGCCGAACGGGATGTTGATGAAGCGAATGGCGCGCCCGACCTCGGCCCAAGCCATGATCGAGAACGTCACTATCAGCAGGCCGACCAGGTGATCGCTGTCGGCCATGGCGCCGGAACTGTCGAAGCTGAGCCGCGTGAAGGTGAGCCAGATGCCGATCGCGATGCTGAGCGTCAGCGTCCAGGGGTAGGTGACGCCGCGCGTGGCTTGCGCGATCTGCTCCCGGGGGGTGGCGACGAGCCCTTTTGACGTGTCATCGCTGCCGCCTTCCATCGCATCGCCGGTCCAGAAGGTGCGCCAGAACGGCTTGCCTTGCTTGCGCGCCCACACCAGGAACTGGCCCATGGCGACAAACTCGTTGAGTGAATACGGAATCATCACCGCCATCGCCAGCGCGGCGATCAGACACAGTGTGCACCAGGTGCCGATTACAATCGGCTGGACGATGATGAAGTAGATGCTGACGACACCCAGCGGCAGGATCGTGATGGCCAGCGCGAGCACCATCCACGGCATGGTGCGCCAGCGGGTTTTCCCTCCCATCCATGTCATCACCAGCTCAAGCGTGTAGACGATAGCGCCCAGGGCGCCATCGGGAATCGGCCAGGCTTTGGACATATCCGAAGTAATGATCGTCTCCGTGCCGTTCATCACGCCCTTCATGGCGCCGCTACCGGCGAAGAACGGCTCCCAGACGGAGTCGATGTGGCCAAGCTGATAGGCGCCCAGAACGCGCGCGATGAGAAATCCAATCAGCGCGAGCACCGCGATCGGCATGCGTTGCAGCCAGCTCGACGGCGTATATGACCAACCGGGCGGGACATCCGGGCCGCCCATCATGCCGGCCATGCTCATGCCCGGCATCATCGGGATCAGCACGGAAAGCGCGATCACCAGCCCACCGACCAGCGTCCCATTGGCATAGGCCTCCGGCAACGGCGTCCAGAACAGCAGCGGCGCGAACAGCAGCCACAGGCCGACTAAGGCGTTGGCCCACTGCGCCCAAGGATGACGACGCCATGCATTGGCGGACAGCGCACCGAAAGTGATTACCAGCAGGCCGCTGAGCACATCGCTCCAGGTCATCAGCAGGTTGCGCAGTTCGAACGCAAGCAGGCCGCGCTCGGCCATGACCCGCAGCTGGTTGGCGTCGGGCGCGAAACCGCTCATGTAGCCGAGCGTGAACGGGCTGGTGACCAGCCACAAGCCCAGCATCATGATGAGATAGTGCGGCCAGAGCATCTTGCGATGGTCTTCGACCATCATGTCGCCGGAGCCTTCGCTTGCCGCCATTCCGCCCATGGCTTCGTGCCCTTGGCCGGCGCGGTGTCCCGCAGCGGCCGCCCCGACTTTGGGAACCAGTGTCATGCCGCATTTCGGGCAGCTTCCTGGTGCGTCCCGCACGACCTCCGGGTGCATCGGGCAGGTGTATGGTCCGGCGGCGGTTTTGGCGGGGGCCTCCGCGTCCGTTTTCATACTGCCGGCTCCAGGGTCATGCCGCAACGCGGGCAGTTGCCGGGCGAGGATTGCCGGATGTCCGGGTGCATCGGGCAGGTATAGACAGTGCCCATCGTTTTATCGGGCAGCCCAGCAGCCGTCCCGACAGGTCGGTCTTGCGCGCCGCCACCCGAATGGTCATGCCCGGCATGGGCATCCGCCGCTACCGGTTCCGGCGTCTGCGCGTCGTCGATGTCGTGAACCGCGGGCATCGACGCCGGCAGCTCCAGCCCGTGTTCGCGATACCACCCCGCAGGGTCGGCGTTCAGCGCCGCGACCATTTTCGGCATGCTTGCGCGCAAGCCGTGCTTGGGGGCCCAGCCAAGCAGGCTCAGCGCATGGCTGGTGTCGAGGATGTAGTCGTCGTTGGCCCGGTCGATCATCCACGGCTTGATGAAAGGGCCAGGGCCGGGCAACAGCCCTTCGGCCCAGGCGCCGACCTTGGCGATCAGGCTGGGAACGCTGTAGGTTTCCCAGCTTGTGCCGTGGATCAGCTTGATGAAGCCTTTCTGCAATTCGTCGTAACTCAGCGCCTCGGCCTCACCGATAAGAACGATCGACACGGGCGGCAGCTTCGCGCGACGCTCCACGACGGCCTCGATCGCATCGACCAGATCCTCCATGTGCAGGAACGACTGACGGTGCGAGGTTTCGCCGGAATACAGGTGGCTTGCCAGTTGCCGCTCGTAAATCCGCTGGATCTGGTTGGCCAACGGCGGCGAGTGGCAGACATCGTCATAGACCCCGGCCAGCCGCAGGATCGTGACCGGGATCTTGCCATGTTCGGCACGGATCAGCGCCTCGGTCCGCACTTTCGATTCTGGATAAGCCCAGGTTGGACCGATCGGCGACTCCTCCGCCAGAACCGCGCCCGGCTCGTTCGGGGCATGCACCAGCATCGTGCTGGAAAAGATGAATTGTTCGACCTCGAAATCGTCCTGCAAGCCGCGCAGCAGGCGGCCGGTGCCCTTGACGGTGATCTCGTCATATTTCGGGTTCGCCTCACCCAGAAAATCGTAATAGGCGGCGAGGTGAATCACCGCCGCGATCTTCGATCCGTGATGGGCCCGCAGCATCTTGAGACCTTCCTTCACGCTCTCGTCCGAGCCGATGTCCACGGCGATGCGGACGCATTCGGGCGGCGGCGGGGCCGGGGCCTTGAGGTCGAAGCCGATCACCTGACCGTACTTTCCGGTCAGGCGTCGCATGAGCGCACTGCCGATCCGCCCGTTCGAGCCAGTAACAAGAATAAGTCCTGAAGTGTCATCCATTTTGGTGTCTCCTGATCTGAATCGCATGGATTTGGCTACCATCAGGCCGAGCTGATGATCACCTTCAGCGCCTTGGTCTTGGCGGCGTTGCCGAATGTCTCGTAGGCGGCCTCGCCTTCGGCCAGCGTGAAGCGGTGGGAGATCAAGAGCGCCGGGTCGATCGTCTTTGCTGCCGCCGTCTTGAACAGCATCGGGATCGTCGCGGTATCGACCAGCCGCGTCGTGATCGCAATGTTGCGATCCCACAGTGTTTCCAGATGCAGACTCACCGGCTTGCCGTGCACGCCGATATTGGCCATCCTGCCCCCAGCCGCGACGATCTGCTGGCACAGTTCAAACGTGGCCGGGATGCCCACCGCCTCGATGGCGGTATCGACCCCGGCCTTGTCGGTCAGCTTCATCACTTTTTCCGCCGCCTTGCAGTCGCCGCTGTTCACCACCGCAGTCGCGCCGAAGCGTTTGGCGATGGCCAACCGGTTGTCGTCAAGATCGATCATGACGATCGAGGCCGGCGAATAGAACTGCGCGGTCAGCAAGGCGGCGAGACCCACAGACCTGGCCCCGACGATAGCCACCGTCGATCCCGGCGCGACTTTGCCATTCAGCACGCCGCACTCGAACCCGGTGGGGAGGATATCGCTCAGCATCACCAGCGCCTCCTCGTCGGCGCCTTTGGGGATGTGGTAAAGGCTCATGTCGGCTTAGGGCGCAACTCGACCGGGTCGTTGACCGAGACCGTGAATCCGTTGCGAGACGTGATCGGAACCGTTGGACAGAAATTGAGGTTCGGGCATGGCTGGGGCGACCGCGCAAGGCGTGACGGTGAACGATAGGCCCTCAGAGTACGCGCGATGCTCGGCGGCAGTCTGTGCGCTAGCGAACAGACGATGGTCCACAGAGGGCCTACAATGGCGCCAAGCAGTAGACGGCATCCAGTCGGCGAACTGCGACTAGAGCACGGGGTCGTCCCGGATATTACACATTGGTAAGGAGCGAAACGCATGTTGCGAACATTCACGGAACTGCACGACTACGCCATCGGCGCTGTCGACGGCGCCATCGGCCAGATCAAGGATCTCTACGTGGACGACGAGGACTGGGTCGTGCGCTACTTAGTTGTCGAGACCGGTGGCTGGCTCCTGGGCAGAAAGGTGCTGATCTCGCCGATGGTGATCGGCGAACCCAATTGGGCGGAGCAGTTGCTGCCCGTAACGATCACCAAAGAGCAGGTCAAGAACAGCCCCGGCTTCGACTCCGAGAAGCCCGTCACGCGACAG
>JBKJQD010000274.1:0-3805 GCA_046594125.1 Aestuariivirga sp. | reverse complement strand
TGGCGAGCTTGGTGAATTTCTTGCGCATGGCAGTGATGATTTAACATCAACGCCGTCATCCACAGGCCGGTTTGCCCATTGGAGTTTTTGATTTCAATGCCCAAGCTGCTACTACGATGTCATCCCCGGGCTGGGTTGCCGCAACACGTCCGGCAATGGTATTTCTTTAGAACGGAGTGCCCATGTCCAAGTCCCTGCCCGCCCGCGCCGATGTCGTCATCATCGGTGGCGGCATCGTCGGTTGCTCGACCGCCTATCACCTGACCCGCGAGGGCATCACCGATGTGGTGCTGCTGGAGCGCCAGCAACTGACGTCGGGCACCACCTGGCATGCGGCTGGCCTGGTCGGCCAGTTGCGCGCCTCACGCAACCTGACCGAACTGGCCAAATATACCGCAACGCTTTTCGAGGGGCTGGAAAAGGAAACCGGCCAGGCCACCGGCTTCAAGCAGAACGGCTCGATCTCGCTGGCCTTGAACGAGGGCCGCCTCGAGGAACTGCTGCGCGGCGCTTCCATGGCCAAGAGCTTCGGGCTCGACGTGCAGGTGATTTCAACAGGTGAGATCAAGGAGCGCCTGCCCCACTACAACATGGAGAATGTGGTGGGCGGCGTGTTCCTGCCCAAGGATGGCCAGGTCAATCCCATCGATGTCACCCAGGCGCTGGCCGCCGGTGCGCGATCACGCGGTGCCAGGGTGTTCGAGAATTCCAAAGTCACCCGCATCGTGGTGGAGAACGGCAAGGCGGTGGGCGTCGAAACCGCCGACGGCACCATCATGGCCGGCAAGGTGGTGATCGCGTCCGGCATGTGGTCGCGCGAGTTGGGCCGCTCCATCGGCGTCAACATTCCGCTGCATGCTTGCGAACATTTCTACATCGTCTCGGAACCCATTGCGGAGTTGCCGCGCAACATGCCGGTGGTGCGCGTGGCGGACGAATGTACCTACTATAAGGAAGACGCGGGCAAGCTGATGGTCGGGGCTTTCGAGCCCCGGGCCAAGCCGTGGGGCGGCGGCGGCATCGACGACGAACATGCCTTCGTGACGCTGCCGGAGGACATGGACCACTTCGAGCCGATTCTGGCCAACGCCATCAACCGCGTGCCGCTGCTCGAAACGGCGGGCATCCAGCTGTTCTTCAATGGCCCGGAAAGCTTTACCCCCGATGTGCGCTATTATCTCGGCGAAGCACCAGAGGTGAAGAACGTCTATGTGGCCACCGGCTTCAATTCCATCGGCATCCAGTCGTCGGGCGGTGCCGGCCTCGTGCTTTCCAAATGGATCAAGAACGGTCATCCGCCGATCGATGTGAATGGCATCGACATCCGCCGCATTCATCCCTTCCAGTCGGTGAAGAAATATGTCGGCGAGCGCGTTTCCGAAAGTCTGGGGCTGCTTTATGCCATGCACTGGCCCTACCGCCAGCCGGAGACGGCGCGCGGTGTGCGGCGTTCGCCCATTCATCCGTACACGAAGCAATTGGGCGCGGTGTTCGGCGAGGTCAACGGCTGGGAGCGGCCCAACTGGTATGCGCGCGATGGCGTGAAGGCCGAATATGAATACAGCTATGGCCGCCAGAACTGGTTTCCTTGCGCCGACCATGAGGCCAAACAGTTGATGAGCAACTGCGCCTTCTTCGACCAGTCGAGCTTCGCCAAATATTCGGTCGAGGGCCGCGACGCGGTGAAGGTGCTGAACCGCATCAGTGCCGCCAATGTCGATGTCGAAGCCAACCGCATCGTTTATACGCAATGGCTGAACCAGCGCGGCGGCATTGAGGCCGATCTCACGGTGACGCGACTGGCGGAAGACCGCTTCCTCGTCGTCACTGGTGCCGTGCCGCAGACCCGCGACATGGCCTGGCTGAAGCGCCACACGCCCGAAAGCGCCCATTGCGTGGCAACCGACATCACCTCGGGGCTGCCGATGATCGCCATCATGGGGCCGAAGTCGCGTGCCCTTCTCGAGAAGCTTTCGGGTGCTGATCTTTCCAATGCCGCCTTCCCGTTCGGGACGTCGCAGGAGATTGAAATCGGCTACGCGAGGCTGCGGGCCAGCCGCATCACTTATGTCGGTGAGCTTGGCTGGGAACTCTATATCCCCGCCGAATTTGCCGCCCACGTCTTTGAGACGCTTATCGCGGCGGGCTCGGAATTTGGCCTGACGCCGGCCGGCATGCACACCATGAACAACTGCCGCACCGAGAAGGCTTATCGCCACTGGGGCCACGACATTTCGGATGAGGAAACGCCCATCGAAGCAGGCCTTGGATTTGCCGTGGCCTGGGACAAGCCGGATGGATTCATCGGCAAGGAAGCGCTGGAAAAGCAGCGGACCCGCGCAAAGCAGCCCAAGCGCCTCGTCTGCCTGGCGCTGGAGGACAATTCGGTGAACGCACCGATGATCTATCATGAGGAACCGATCTACAGGAACGGCGTCATCGTGGGTTCGTCAACGTCGGGCGCCTGGGGGCACCGGGTGAATCTGTCGCTGGGACTCGGCTATGTGAAGAACGAGGCCGGTGTTGGCAAGGACTGGATCGACAGCGGCACATGGGAGGTGGAACTGGCCTGGAAGCGCTACCCGGCGAAAGTCCAGTTACAATGCTTCTACGATCCGAAAGGCGCCCGCATCAAAGTATAGAAAAAGGCCCGCCTGTTTCCAGGCGGGCCTTCAATGTTTGCAGGGGTCTTGTTAAAGCACGAAGTCGATTGACGTCATGTCGGCGACGAGAACGTTCTTGAGGCGGATGGTCATTTCCACAGCCGAATCGGAGTTCATGTTGAAAGCGAGCCAGACGTCGGCGCCGTCCTGCGTGACGCTGATCTCGCCTTGTGAGAACGACGCGTCACCGTCAAGCTTGAAGGCCTGATCGAGGTCGATGTCGGCATTGGCGTCAAGTGCTGAAACGTCGATCTTGTCGCCTTGGGCGAAGTCGAAGATCCAGTCGTTGCTGCCGTCCGACAGGCCACTATCCGACGCGTCCAAATACATGAATTTGTCGAAGCCTGCGCCGCCGGTCAGGTCGTCGAGACCAGCACCGCCATAGAGCTTGTCGTTGCCGGCGCCACCATCAATGTGGTCAAACCCGGCACCGCCAAACAGCGAGTTGTTGCCCTTGTTGCCGGTCATGATGTTGCCGAGTTCATTGCCGGTTCCGGCGATGTTGTAAGTGCCGCCCAGAGTCAGATTTTCGAGATCGCTGCCCAGGGTATATGTGGTCAAGGTCGAGACGACCATGTCGCTGCCGGCATCGGCATCCTCGGTGATCACGTCGCCGGTGCTTTGGACGTAGTAAGTGTCGTTGCCCGCGCCGCCGATCATCGTGTCGGCACCTTCCTTGCCGTCAAGGATATCGTTGCCGCCGAAGGAGGTCAGAACATTCTTGTTGTAGTTGCCGGTCATGATGTTGACGCTCTCGTTGCCCAAGCCATCGGCCAGGCCAGTGCCGGTCAGCGTCAGGTTTTCGAGCGAAGTGCCGAGATCAAATGTGACATCGGAGTAAACGGTATCGGTGCCTTGACCGTCGACTTCGATTACATTGTCACCGCTCTGGTTGACATAGTAACTGTCGTCGCCGTTGCCGCCGATCATTGTATCGGCGCCGGTCATGCCATTGAGCACGTCATTGCCTTCATTGCCGACGAGAGTGTTGTCGCCACTATTGCCGGTCAGGATGTTGTTCGACGTGTTGCCGAAGAGGTTGAAATCACCGGTACCCTGCAGTGTGGCGTTCTCGAGGTTGGCGACCAGCGAGAGGGAGACTTTGGTGTAAACGAGATCGACACTCGCTACATTGGCTTCGG
>JBKJQD010000207.1:0-11459 GCA_046594125.1 Aestuariivirga sp. | reverse complement strand
CTTCCTCGACGACACAGGGCTTGTTCACATGACCCGAGATGCAGAACAGCTTGGTGCCGAGATTGTTGGGCCTGCCGATCCCGGCAAACCAGGTGGCGCCGCGGCGCATGATGGTGCCAGCGACCGCAATCGATTCGACATTGTTCACGGTGGTCGGCGCGCCATAGAGGCCGACATTGGCCGGGAACGGCGGCTTCATGCGCGGCTGGCCCTTCTTGCCTTCGAGGCTTTCGAGCATGGCGGTCTCTTCGCCGCAGATATAGGCGCCGGCACCGTGATGCACGATGACGTCAAAGTCCCAGCCGTGGATATTGTTCTTGCCAATCAGGCGCGCTTCATAGGCCTGGTCGACGGCGGCCTGCAGGTGTTCGCGCTCGCGGATGAATTCGCCGCGCACATAAATATACGCCGCGTGGCAGCCCATGGCGGCACCGGCTAGCAGGCAGCCCTCCACCAGCAGATGCGGCTCGTGGCGCAGGATCTCGCGGTCCTTGCAGGTGCCGGGCTCGGACTCGTCGGCATTGACCACGAGATAATGCGGACGCTCGCCAATGACCTTCGGCATGAAGGACCATTTGAGACCGGTGGGGAATCCAGCACCGCCGCGGCCACGCAGGCCCGACGCCTTCATCTCGTTGACCATCCAGTCGCGGCCCTTGTCAACGAAACCCTTGACGCCGTTCCAGCAGCCGCGCTTCTTGGCGCCATCAAGGCCCCAGTCATGGAAGCCATAGATGTTGGTGAAGATGCGGTCCTTGTCACTCAGCATGGCTTACTTACTCCGCTGACTTTGGACGTAGCGCCCGCCGAGAAAGACGCCTACCCCCGCGCCAAGGCCGCCTGCTACTCCGCTGAACCACCAGGGCAGCCCCGCGGATGCCTCGATATACGAACCAGCTAGTGTTCCCACGAGGGAGCAAACCAGCGCGGCCAACAACATTGGAATGTACTTTCGCATTCTGGTCAGCCTCGCTTCGGTTTCTCGCCAACGGCATTGTCCGGCCGCCAGCCGGTGGCAAGTTTCTTGGATTGCTTCACCCAATTGTCGCGCTTGGCGCGGCCCTTGAAACCTTCGAGACGCTCATCGACCCAGGCCAGTTCCTTCGCCGTCCACGAAGCGATCTGGCCGAAATGCCAGATGCCCATCTTGTTGAGCATTTTCTCGAGCGCCGGACCGACACCCCAGATGAGCTTCAGATCGTCACCCTTGGCGCCGCGCGGCTTCTTCAGCAGTTCCGGCTTGCCGTCATCGGCCTTGGGCGGGGGCTTGCGGGCGGGCTGCGGTTTTTGCTCGGCCAGCGTGATTGGTTCTGGCGCTTTCGCGTTGACCACTTCGACGGGCCTCACCTCGGCCATCGGCTTGACGGCGGCGGCCACCGGCACAACAACAGCCACGGGAGCCGCAACAGCTGCGGGCGGCGGAGGCGCTGGCTCGACGCGGGAGAAGTTGCGGGTACCCTTGTAGAGCGACGGATCGGTCAGTGTTGTGGGGCCACCTTCGGCTGCCGCCATATGGCGATTGATCTGCGGACCAGCCCTGACTTTGCGGCCCGCCGCCAGATCATCGATCAGCTTTTCGAAACTGGCGGGCGTCAGGTCTTCGTAGGTGTCCTTGAACACCTGCACCATGGGCGCATTCACGCAGGCGCCGAGGCATTCGACTTCTTCCCACGACAGATTGCCGTCTTCCGACAGATGATGCGGCTCGTGATGTATCTTGTTCTGGCAGACCGCCTTCAAGTCCTCAGCCCCGCGCAGCATGCAGGGTGTCGTGCCGCAGACCTGAATATGGGCAATCCTGCCCACCGGCTGCAACTGGAACATCGTATAGAAGGTCGCCACTTCCAGCACGCGGATATAGGAAAGCCCCAGCATGTCGGCGACATATTCGATTGCCGGCTTCGACACCCAGTTGTCATTCTGCTCCTGGGCGCGCCACAGCAATGGAATAACGGCGGAGGCCTGCTTGCCCACCGGATATTTAGCAATGCTCGTCCTGGCCCAGGCAAGATTCTCCGCATTAAAGGCGAAGCTTTCGGGTTGAACGGTATGGAGGCGGCGGACGGACATCAGTTTTTCCGTGGAAGTTTGGCGGCGGCGGCGTGCCACACGTCGGGATTACCAAGCTGAACAACTCTGTCGGCGCCGACATTCTCAAGCAGCAGACAAAGAAGAGTTTCGCGATCTTCGGTGTAGTCGAACAGTTTGCCGTCCACCAATTCGATCTTTCGCTCTATCATGAAATGGCGGGATATCGCTTCTTCTCCCCTCCAGGATCTGCCCTCGGCGCGAACGTCCCAATCCTTATCAGCAATGGCCACGTTCACCGGTCCACCTCGCCGAACACGATATCGAGCGATCCCAGCACGGCGCTCACGTCAGCCAGCATGTGGCCGCGGCAGATGTGGTCCATGGCTTGCAGATGGGCGAAGCCGGGAGCGCGGATTTTGCAGCGATAGGGCTTGTTGCTGCCGTCGCTCACCAGGTAAACGCCGAACTCGCCCTTTGGCGCTTCGACTGCGGCATAGACCTCGCCCGCCGGCACCTTGTAGCCTTCGGTGTAGAGCTTGAAGTGATGGATCAGGGCTTCCATGGAGCGCTTCATCTCGTCACGCTTGGGCGGCACCACTTTACCGTCAGCTGACGACACGGGGCCGGACTTCTCCTTGCCCGACAGCTGCTCGACGCATTGCTTCATGATCTTTACTGACTCGCGCATTTCCTGCATGCGGATCAGGTAACGGTCATAGCAGTCGCCGTTCTTGCCGATGGGAATGTCGAAATCCATCTCGTCATAGCATTCATAGGGCTGGGCCTTGCGCAGGTCCCAGGCGGCACCGGAGCCGCGCACCATGACGCCCGAGAAGCCCCACTCGAAGCATTCCTTCAGCGACACGACGCCGATATCGACGTTGCGCTGCTTGAAGATGCGGTTTTCGGTCAACAGCCCATCGATATCGTCCAGCACCTTGGGGTGAGTGTCGCAGAAATGGCCGATGTCGTCGATGAGTTTCTGCGGAATATCCTGATGCACGCCGCCCGGACGCACGTAGGCCGCGTGCATGCGAGACCCGCTCGCGCGCTCATAGAACACCATCAGTTTCTCGCGTTCCTCGAAGCCCCAGAGCGGCGGCGTCAGGGCGCCGACGTCCATGGCCTGGGTGGTGACGTTCAGGAGATGCGACAGCAGCCGGCCAATCTCGGAATAGAGCACTCGGATCAACGACCCGCGCTTTGGAACCGTCAGCCCAAGCAGGCGTTCGACGGCCAACGCGAAGGCATGCTCCTGGTTCATCGGCGCCACGTAATCGAGGCGGTCAAAATAGGGCACGGCCTGGAGATAGGTCTTGTACTCGATCAGCTTCTCGGTGCCGCGATGGAGAAGGCCGATGTGAGGGTCTACTCTTGTGCAGACTTCGCCGTCGAGTTCGAGAATGAGACGCAACACGCCATGGGCGGCGGGATGCTGCGGCCCGAAGTTGATGGAGAAATTGCGGCTGGCGGCTTCAGTCATTGCTTCGCCTTTTCATCACCGGGAAGCACGTATTCAGTCCCTTCCCAAGGGCTCAAATAGTCGAAACTCCGGAATTCCTGCACCAGCTTCACCGGCTCATACACCACGCGCTTGGCTTCATCGTCGTAGCGGACCTCGACCAGACCGGTCATCGGGAAATCCTTGCGCAGCGGATGGCCGGCGAAACCGTAATCCGTCAAAATGCGGCGCAGGTCCGGATGGCCGGAGAACAACACGCCGAACAAATCAAAGGTTTCGCGCTCGAACCAGTTGGCGGCGGGAAAGACGGAAATCACACTCGGCACCTGGGTGTCCTCATCGGCCTGAACCTTGATGCGGATGCGGCGGTTCTTGTAGGGCGCCAGCAGATGATAGACGACATCGAAGCGTTTCTCGCGCTCGGGATAATCGGCGCCGCAAATATCAATAAAGCAGATGAAACCTGTTTCGGCGTCATCGCGCAGGAAGGTCAGCACACGGACGATGTCGGCGGCATCCGCCGCAATGGTCAGTTCGCCAAAGCTCAGCTTCGGCGTGACGCCAAGCTTCGAGGCAAGATACTCGCCCAATTCTTGCAGTGTCTCAGCCATCATCAGCGCTCGATTGTTCCGGTGCGGCGGATTTTCTTCTGCAGTTGCAGAATGCCATAGACCAGCGCCTCGGCGGTGGGCGGGCAGCCCGGAATATAAATATCGACGGGCACGATACGGTCGCAGCCGCGTACCACCGAATAGGAATAGTGATAATAGCCGCCGCCATTGGCGCAGGAGCCCATGGAGATGACATAGCGCGGCTCCGGCATCTGGTCGTAAACCTTGCGCAACGCCGGGGCCATCTTGTTGGTCAGCGTGCCTGCCACGATCATCACGTCAGACTGGCGTGGGCTGGCGCGCGGCGCAAAGCCGAAGCGCTCGACATCATAGCGCGGCATCGAGGCCTGCATCATCTCGACGGCACAGCAGGCAAGCCCAAAGGTCATCCACATCAGCGAACCGGTGCGGGCCCAGTTGATGAGGTCGTCGGAGGCGGTGACGAGGAACCCCTTGTCAGCCAGTTCGGCGTTGATGTCGGTGAAATACTCGCGCTGTTCCGGGGTGGCCCGTTCGATCAGTCCCATTCGAGAGCCCCTTTGCGCCATTCATAGACAAAGCCAATGGTCAGAACGCCGAGGAAAATCATCATCGACCAGAAGCCCATGACGCCCACTTCCTTGAGCGATATGGCCCAGGGAAAGAGAAAGGCCACTTCGAGATCGAAGATGATGAAGAGGATCGACACCAGATAGAAGCGCACATCGAATTTCATGCGCGCGTCGTCGAAGGCATCGAAGCCGCATTCGTAAGCTGACAGCTTTTCCGGGTCGGGATTGCGCACGGCGATGAGGATTGGCGTGATCATCAGCACCAGGCCGATACCAAGCGCCACGGCCATGAAGATGACAATCGGCAGGTATTCTCTCAAGAGTTCCGGCATGTTCTCTAGCCCTCGGTCCGGCCAAATGCGGACCTGAATCCGCCGCGTTGGTAGCGCACCGCAACATGGTCCGCAAGCGTTTCGGCGGGCCTTGTACACTGTGTCACAAGTGCCATGCGCGGTGATGGACAGAATCACCTAATCGTGACCATGCTGCCGATCCTGAAAATCCCGGGTATCGCGCCCCTAACTCCCACGAAAAGGAACGGACATGAAACGCATTCTGGCTGCCGCGCTGCTTGCGGCGGCGCTCTTTCCCGCCACCGCCTCAGCGGAAACCATTGATCTTGCAACCGTAAAATGCTCCGAACTGGCGACGATGGACGAGAGCTCATCGACGTTCATGTTCACTTGGCTGCTGGGCTACCAGAGCGGTGTTGCCGGAACGACCACCATGGATCTCGGTTCGATGGAATCGCTCGGCACCAAGATCGGCGAATATTGCGGCGCCAACCCGGACGTCGGCATGCTGGCGGCGACTACGGAAGTGATGGGCGAATAACTTCTCACGCACTTCGCAAACGACGAAGGGCCACCCCGACGGGTGGCCCTGTTCGTTTTGACTGGATGGCGCGAGAGACGGGGCTCGAACCCGCGACCTTCGGCGTGACAGGCCGACGCTCTAACCAACTGAGCTACTCCCGCAATCCAGAGTGGCCGGGTGATAGATGAGGCCCCTGCCCCTGTCAAGCGGCAGATGCCCGGTCAGACGATGAGATCGGCGGCCACAACATTGCTGATGTTCTGGATAAATATCTGCATTTCCAGCGTGGCGCCGGCATCGGTGTTGAATTCCACCAATGTGCCGCCGTTCACCACCCGCAAGCGGAACTCGCCCACGTTTAGAACGCCATTGCTGTCTTCGACAAAGTGCTGCACGCCGCCAAGGCTGGTGTTGGCGTCTATGGCGCTGACGTCGATGGCGTCATGGCCGGTGAGAAAGCCGGTGATCACGTCACGATTGGCAGCGCCATTGCCGCTCTCAATGACGGCGTCGTAGATGAAACGGTCATTGCCGGCCCCGCCGTTCATTTTGTCGGCGCCCAGGCCGCCGCTCAGCTGATCGGTACCGCCCAAGCCTTTCAGCACATTGGCCTGATCATTGCCAATCATCACATTGGCGAGGCCGTTGCCGGTGCCGTCGGCCACGGCGCCTTCTGCAATGATGAGGTTTTCAATGAAGCCGCTCAGCGTGTGGCTTACTTCCGCAAACACTGTGTCGATGCCGCCTGGGTCGGTACCAATCAGGATTTCAGCGGCGATGTCGCCCACCGAATCCACGACATAGGTATCGTTGCCAGCACCGCCAAACATGAAATCGTCGCCGGTACCGCCGATAAGCTTGTCGTTGCCGTCGCCGCCGATCAGGACATCGGTGCCGCCACCGCCACCGAGAATGTCATTGATCCGGCTCCCGGTGATGGTCTCGGCGTCATTGTCGCCGCTGATACTGATGACGTTGTTGAGATGAATCCGCGGCTGGACGAACGAAAAATTGCCGGCGCTGAAAGAGGTATCGCCGTCCATGCTGATGTTGATGGCGTGCGACGCTCCCGCACCCATGATGATTTTCAGGTCGCTGCCAAAACCGTTCGAACCGAATTGCTCAGCCGATAATGTCAGCGACTGCTTGACGATGAAGCCTTCGTTGTCAAAGCGAATGGTTTCAATATTGTCGAAACCGGAAACGCGAAGATCGGCATTTCCACCCGTAAAGAGCAGTTGATCGCTGCCCGTTCCGCCATCGAATGAATCACCGGCACCAACACCGGTGAGGGAGATGACGTCATTGCCGCCCGCCCCGTTGATGCTATCGGCGCCAACTCCGCCGAAAATCGTGTCGTTTTGCTGGGTTCCGATGATGGTGGTGCCAGCTATGCCGCTGCTGATGATAAATTTATCGTCCGCGTTCCAGCCAACAAAGGTCATGTGCGAAAGGTCGACGAAGTCGCTCACCCCGACACGGATGGTGTAACTTGCATTGTCGACGTTGACTTGAACATCGTCCACAAAGCCAGCCCCGCCAAAACTCGACGACTGGAAGATCGCCGTCACGTCCACCGTGCTTGCAATTTCGATCACGTCGCGCGCCAGCATCTGCGTGGAACTGAAGTCCACGATAAAATCCCCCACGATTGGTGAGGCGGATTGCGCGATGTGAAGAATGTCGCTGTCGCCGGCGGGGCCTCCGTCGTAGATCTCTCCGGGCGCTGTGTCGCCGTCGCCGACCACGAAAAAATCCCGGCCCGACCCGCCATACATCTTGTCGCTGCCGGTGCCGCCAATCAAGACGTCAAGGCCACCCTTGCCAAACAGGGTATCGTTGCCGCCCAGCCCGGCCAGCGTGTCCGAAAACAGTCCGCCGGTTAGTGTATTCGCGTTTTCGTCGCCGATTTGGTTCGCCATGGTGTTGCCCTTCCTGGGTTAAAGAATTCGTCTTCAATTTTCGCAGTCTGCAGCAAGTCCGGGGCCATCCGCTGTTACCTGGGGAACACCCCAGCCTGAATTTCAGCCGGCTTGGCGTTTCTTGGCTGTCACTTCGATCTCGATTTTCATGCGCGGGTCGATGAGGTTGGCGACGATGGCGGTCGAGGCCGGGCGGACATCGCCGAAATACTGGCGCAGCACCGGCCAGCAGGCGGCAAAATCGCCGCCGTCGGGCAGAATGTAATTGGCGCGCACCACGTCGGCGAAGGCAAAGCCAGCCTGGTCGAGGGCGGCCTTGATGTTCTTCAGCGTCTGTTCGGCCTGCTCGGCCACGTCCTCGGAAATGGTCATGGTGGCATAATCAAATCCGGTGGTGCCCGAAACCCAGAGCCAGTCGCCGTCCACGATGGCGCGGGAATAGCCGATTTCCTCTTCGAATTTGGATCCGGAAGAAATCCTGCTGCGCGTCATGTCATTTCCCTCACCAAACATCGCCCCACTGGCGCTTGCGGGCTTGTTTGTAGAGGGGCGCGGCGCGGCGCGCAATGTGGCGCTGTTCCAGTCCCTTTTCAGTGCAGAGCTTGAAAGTAATGTCGGGCTTCGCTGTGCGTGGCGGTGCCAGGATTCGCGCAGCTCCGGTGGGCGTGCCCTGCCGGGCAAGGGCATGGGGACAGGGCGCAACCGGAACCGCCCCGGCTTGCAGCGGGCGGTCCCGCACCCGCCGCAGGCGGCCAAATCCGGCGGGCGTGCCGGGTTCGACCAGCACCAGCATGTCTTCCGCCGCCTGCCACAGGCGGTCCGCCGCCACGTCGAGCATTCCTGTGGAAATCTCGGCCAGCGCGTAGGAGGCCACCACCAGGCTCGCCCGGTGATCATTGCCGAGGCTCAGGATGTTACCCCGCACCAAGCGGGCCGCCGCCACGGCAGGAGCGCCATTGAACGCCAGCCGGTCAGCCAAGGCAAGGAACCCGGCATGGGCATCGAGCATGGTGATGCCGGCAAGCTGCGGCCAGGCCGCCGCCGCCGCCCAACTGGCGGTGCCGGGGCCACAGCCCGCATCGAGCAGCGAGGCTGGCGCAAAGCCTGGCCTTGCCAGACGCACTTCGGCCAGCACCCGCGCCGCCGCCGCGTAAGTGGCTGGCAGGCGCACCGTCAGATAGGCGGCAAGATCGATGCTGGAATCGGCGCGGCCGCCGGCCCGGTAATGGGCGCTCAGTGCCGCTGCGGCATTACGCTGGCTGCCGCCATGGCTGGCCAGTTCCAGGGCCACCGCCGCCGTCAACTCCGGACTCATCGTCAATTTTCCATCCCGCCGCTAACCTTAACAATTCACTAAATTAACCAGCAAAACTCGCAATACTCAGTATACTGTGCAATTTGCAGTTAGGGGCCAAGTACCGGGGGTATCGCATCCCATTTGACAGAAAGGCACTTTGATCATGCTTGATATCGTGAAACTCAGCGAGGAGCTGCGCGCCAAGCTGCAGCATGAAACCGATGTCCTGATGTCGGACCGGCTGATGACCAAGGACGTCCTCGAGGCGCGGGCCAAGGAACTGGCGCACAAGCGCGATGACGAACTGCGCCGCGTCGAGCATTGGGCTGGCCAACAGAAGAGCCTGATCAGCGAGATCTTCTCGGCCCTGCTCGCCGAAATCGAAGCCGACCGCCAGCGCAATGAGAACAATCTGTCGCGCATGAAGGGCGAATTGCCCGCCCCCGCCAAGACAGCCCGCCCGGAACGCCATCTCAAGGCCGCCGAATAACACGAAAACGTGCCGTGGCGGGTAGCGATAACCCGTGCTAGGCAGGCGCCCGACAGCAACCGGGAGAGCCTGCCCTCATGTTCGTTTCGTTTTTTCCAGCACCGCGCGCCCTATTCTGGTCGGCGGCCGCCTGGACCCTGTGCGCCATCCTCTTCTGGTTTTTCGTGGCGCGCGACGCGGGCCACTTGATCGGTCTGGAAAACCCGCCAGCCGATACGCCGCCGATCATCGGCGTCTCGCGTTTCTGGTCGAAGCCCGACATCTGGTTCTTTCTCTACTATGCCAGTTGCGTCAGTGCTTTCGCGCTGTTGGTGAAAATCAGAAGCCCGCACCCGTGGTTCAACTGGTCGATCCTCGGTTCGTCACTGATCATCTTCGTCATTTATTTTCAGGTTCAGGTTAGTGTCGCAATCAATGACTGGTACGGCGACTATTTCAACCTGATCCAGAAGGCCCTGAGCACCAAAAACTCCGTCCCCGCTTCTGAACTTTATTCCGGCCTTGGCGCGATCACCGGTGTCCTGCTGACCTATATCACGGTCGCGGTACTCAACCATTATTTCACCAGCCATTATATTTTCCGCTGGCGCACCGCGATGAACGGCTACTACGCCGAACATTGGCCGCGGCTGCGCAACATCGAGGGCGCCTCGCAGCGCGTGCAGGAAGACACCATGCGCTTCGCCAGGATGGCGGAAGACCTGGGCACCAGTTTCGTGTCGGCCATCATGACGCTCGTCGCCTTCCTGCCCATTCTGGCGCGGCTCTCCGCACAGGTGTCCGAATTGCCAATTATCGGCCATGTGCCCTATTCGCTGGTGGTGGTCAGCCTGGTGTGGTCGCTGTTCGGCACCGGCATCCTGGCCGTGGCTGGCATCAAGTTGCCGGGTCTGGAATTCAAGAACCAGCGGGTCGAGGCGGCCTACCGCAAGGAACTGGTCCTTGGCGAGGACAATGCTGATCGCGCCTCGCCACCGGTACTTTCGGAACTGTTCAAGGGTGTCCGGCACAATTATTTCAAGCTCTATTTCAACTATCTCTACTTCAACGTGGTGCGTTACAGTTACTTGCAGGCCGACCTGCTGTTGCCGTTCCTCGTGCTGATCCCGGCGATTGCGGCGGGGATCATTACCTTCGGCGTGTTCCAGCAAGTGCGGTCGGCATTCGGTGAAGTGCGCGATGCGATGCAGTATCTGGTGAAATCCTGGCCGAACATTGTCGAGTTCCTGTCGATCCACAAACGCCTGCGCGCCTTTGAGGCGACGCTGCGCGGCGAGCCATTGCCGCAACTCGACCGCGACTACCGGGCACGGAGCCAGCCAGCATGACACAGGCATCGCTCCGTTCGGCCAAGCTGCGCGGCATCCTGCTGCTGGTTGCCTCCGTCTCGTGCTTCGGGGTGGTCGACGGGATCAGCAAGATGCTGGTGGTCAGCCAGTCTTTCGGGCAGATCGTGCTGGCCCGCTACATCTTCGCCCTGCTCCTGCTGCTGGCGGCGGTAACGCCATCACGCTGGCGCTCCCTGTACCGGACGCGCCTGCCGGGCCTGCAGATCGCGCGCGGCATCACCCCGGTCATCGTCGGCGGCGCCATGGTCTTCGCGGTCAAATACCTGCCGCTGGCGGAAGCCACGGCGGTGCTGTTCGCCGGCCCCTTCTTCGTCGTGGCCCTGTCGGGCTGGCTGCTGGGCGAAAGGGTTGGCCTGCCGAGCTGGATTGGTGTTGCGGTGGGTTTCCTCGCGGTCCTCGTCGTGGCCCGTCCGGGCTTTGCCGAATTGTCGCGCTATACGATCTATCCGGCCATTGCGGCGCTGTTCTATGCCGCACTGCAACTGCTGTCGCGCCGTCTCGGCCAAGCTGGCGAAGACCCCGGGACGACGCTGGCCTGGACGCTGACGGTTGGAACCGTAATTGCCATTCCACTGGCGATTGCCGGCTGGATGCCGCTGTCAGGCGAAGCCTGGCTGCTGTCGCTGGCGCTGGGTGCGACGTTTGGCGCCGGGCAATATTTCATGGCCAAGGCCTTCGCGCTGGCACCCGCCAATGTGCTGACACCCTTTACCTATTTCCAGATTCTCTCGGCGGTCATTTTCGGCATCGTGGTGTTCCATGACATTCCGGATACCTGGACAATCACCGGCATCATCCTGATCATCGCGGCGGGCGCCTACGTCTTCAGCCGCAACCGCGAGGGGGAGACCTGACGCGGTTGCGGCTGAAGACGTAGGCGCCCGCCGCGATAATCAGGATGATGCCGGTGATTGTCCAGGTATCCGGAAT
>JBKJQD010000120.1:0-3487 GCA_046594125.1 Aestuariivirga sp. | reverse complement strand
TGGTGAAAGCCTTCCGCAAGGATGACGAACACACGCCCGTCGTCCTCATGGGCTATTACAATCCGATCTATGTCTATGGCGTCGACAAGTTCTTGAAAGATGCCAAGGCGGCTGGCGCCGACGGCCTGATCGTTGTCGACCTGCCGCCGGAAGAGGATGGCGAGCTTTGCCTTCCCGCCATGGCGGCGGGCATGAGTTTCATCCGTCTTGCGACGCCGACGACGGACGACGCCCGCGCGCCCAAGGTGTTCAAGAACACCTCGGGCTTCGTCTACTACGTGTCGGTGCTTGGCATCACCGGCACCAAGGCGCCCGACTTGAAAAGCGTCAAGGCCAATGTCAACCGCCTGCGCAAGCATACCAAGCTACCGATCTGCGTCGGCTTCGGTGTCAAGACGGCGGACCAGGCCCGGGCCATTGCGAAAGATGCCGACGGTGTGGTCATCGGCTCGGCTCTCGTCAGTGCCATCGAGAAGAGCCTCACAAAAGCCGGAAAGCCCACCTCAAAGACGCCCAGGGCCGTGCATGCGCTGGTTGCCGATATCGCGCGCGGCGTGAGGAGCTAAGCACCTTGAACTGGATCAAGAACTTCGTCCGCCCGAAAATCCGCTCGATCCTCGGCGTCAAGCGCGATGTACCGGAGAACATGTGGGTCAAGGATCCCGACAGTGGCCAGATGGTCTTCTACAAGGACCTTGAAGCCAACCAGTTCGTCATGCCGCAATCGAACTATCACATGCGCATGCCGCCCGAGGACCGTCTGAAGTCGATGTTCGACGATGGCACCTTCGAGAAGATCGCCATGCCGGCGGTTGCCGCCGACCCCTTGAAATTCCGCGACGAGCGCCGCTACGCCGACCGCATCAAGGAGGCGCGGACCAAGACCAATGCCGAGGATTGCATCCTGGCGGGTCACGGCCTGCTGGATGAGGTCGCCGTCACCATCGCGGTTCAAGATTTTGCCTTCATGGGCGGCTCCCTGGGCATGGCGGCGGGCGAGGCGATCGTCACCACCATGCGGGCCGCCGTGGCCAGGAAGACGCCATTCATATTCTTCATCTCGTCGGGTGGTGCCCGCATGCAGGAAGGCATGCTGTCGCTGATGCAAATGCCGCGCACCACGGTGGCCGTGCAGGAACTGCGCGAGGCGGGCCTGCCCTATATCGTGGTACTGACCCATCCCACCACTGGCGGCGTCACCGCCTCCTATGCCATGCTGGGTGACATCCACATCGCCGAGCCCGGATCGCTCATCGGCTTTGCCGGCCAGCGGGTCATCGAACAGACCATCCGTGAAAAGCTGCCGGCGGGCTTCCAGCGCGCCGAATATCTTCTGGAGCATGGCATGGTCGACATGGTCGTCCACCGTCTGGAAATGCGCGGCACCGTGAGCCGGATCATCCGTATGCTGATGAAAACCCCGCCGCGCGAGGCTCCATCGGCCGCGCTTGTCGTGGCCGAAGGCTGATCTTGGCCGTGAGTGACGCCATTCTGACGAGGCTTCTGTCGCTGCATCCCAAGATCATCGACCTGAGCCTTGACCGCATTTGGCGCATTCTGGCGCAGCTTGGCCATCCCGAACAAAAACTCCCGCCGGTCATTCATGTGGCGGGCACCAATGGCAAGGGTTCGACAGTGGCCTTCCTGCGCGCCATCATGGAAGCAGCAGGCCTCAAGGCCCATGCCTATACCTCGCCGCATCTGGTGAAGTTCCATGAACGCATTCGGGTCGCTGGCGAGTTGATCGCCGAATCCGCGTTGAGCGCGCTGCTTGAAGAATGCGAACGCGCCAATGATGGCGCTCCCATCACCTTCTTTGAAATCACCACGGCGGCGGCCTTCTTGGCCTATAGCCGCACGCCAGCCGATTACCTCATTCTTGAAGTGGGCTTGGGTGGCAGGCTGGATGCCACCAATGTCATCGCCACACCCGCCGTATCGGTGATCACCACCATCGACTATGACCACCAGCAATATCTCGGCGACACGCTGACGGCGATTGCCCATGAAAAGGCGGGCATCCTCAAGCGCGGCTGTCCGGCGGTGATCGGCAGCCAGCCCGACGAGGCCCGCGCCGAAATCGAACGCGTGGCCGAGCGGCTGCGGGTGCCACTGGCCATCGCCAACCAGGACTGGCAAGCCTTCGAACAGCATGGCCGCATGGTGTTCCTGGACGAGAGCGGCCTGCTCGACCTGCCCTTGCCGCAACTCAAGGGCCGCCACCAGATCGGCAATGCCGGCAACGCCATCGCCGCACTCCGTATACTGAACGATCCGCGCATCGGTGAAGCCGACATCGCCCAAGGCCTGAAATCCGTGACCTGGCCTGCCCGTATGCAACGTCTCGGACCCGGCACATTATGGACCCATGTGCCAGCCGATGCCGAGCTCTGGCTCGATGGTGGCCACAATCCCTCGGCGGGCCGCGTCCTGGCCCAGGCCTTCTCCGATCTGAACGACCGCCACTCGCGCCCCCTGGTGCTCGTCTGGGGCATGCTCAACACCAAGGATGCCGGCAGCTTCATCGAAAGCTTCGCAGGGATCGCCAGCCGGGTCATCGCCGTAACCATTCCGGATGAGGAAAATGCCCTGGCCGCCGAGGCACTGGCGGCGGCGGCACGCGGCAAGGGCCTGTCGGCGGAAACCGCGGTGTCATTGGCAGATGGTCTGAAGCAGGCAGCGCTGGCCGCACCCGCCGCGCGCATCCTGATCTGCGGTTCGCTCTATCTCGCGGGCCATGTTTTGGCGATTCATGGTCAGGAAGAAATGACCAAGGTCAGCGGCGCCGGACGGCGTTGAGCATCATCCGAAGGTGATCGCCTTGAATTTCCGGGTCTGTTCGGTGAGCGCCACTTCGGTGGGCAGGCGTTCCATCGAAGATGCGCCGTAGAAGCCGTGGCAATTCCGGGTGTTTTTAAGGATGAACTCCGCATCCTCCGGCGAGGATACGGGACCACCATGAACGATGACAATGGCGTCCTTGTTGGCGCGCAAGGCCGATTGCGACCATTCATCAACCAGTGCCGGGCAATCTTCCAGCTTGAGTGCTGTCTTTGAACCAATGCTGCCGCCGGTGGTAAGCCCCAGATGGCATACGATGATGTCGGCCCCGGCCTTGGCCATGGCTTGCGCTTCATCCGCATTGAACACGTAAGGAGTCGTCAGCATGTCCTTGGCGTGTGCCAGCGTGATGAGATCGACCTCTTGGCCATAGGACATGCCAGTCTCTTCAAGATTGGCGCGGAACGTGCCATCGATCAGGCCGACCGTCGGGAAATTCTGTATGCCGGAAAAACCAATCGCCTTCAGATCGTCGAGGAACTTGTCGAAGATGCAGAAGGGGTCGGTGCCGTTGACGCCGGCCAAGACCGGCGTGTGGCGCGCCATTGGCAGTACTTCTTTGGCCATGTCCATGACGATGTCATTGGCATTGCCATAGGCCAGCAGGCCCGACAGTGAACCGCGGCCCGCCATGCGGTAGCGCCCG
>JBKJQD010000030.1:0-10598 GCA_046594125.1 Aestuariivirga sp. | reverse complement strand
CCGCCACCGCCGGAACTGACTATGGCCGCTGGGGTGGAAACGGCGGCACCTCGCCCGATCTCGCCATCGACCAGCGCCGCGACGATGGCCTGTCGCTATGTTTCGACTCGGCACCGCTTGCCGAAGACATGACGCTGCTGGGCGCCGCCGAGGTCGAACTCGAACTCATCGTCGACAAGCCGCTAGTCAACATCACGGTGCGGCTGTGCGACGTCTATCCCGATGGCACGTCAGCGGTATTCACCTATGGCGTCCTCAATCTCGCGCATCGTTCATCACATGAGCATCCCTCGCCCTGCCCTACCGGCGTGCCGTTCCGTGTGAAAGTAAAATTGAACGACATCGGCCGCACCATCCCGAAGGGCCACCGGCTGCGACTTGCCGTTCAGAACCAGTTCTGGTTCGTGCTCT
This sequence comes from Aestuariivirga sp., assembly GCA_046594125.1. GTDB lineage: Bacteria > Pseudomonadota > Alphaproteobacteria > Rhizobiales > Aestuariivirgaceae > Aestuariivirga. Next base: position 10,187 of record JBKJQD010000030.1, on the reverse strand, counting down.
GGCCGCAGCCAGAGCTTTCGCTGATCTCGCTCGCCAGCGGTAAATCAACGATTCGTCTGCCCATACGCAACGCCTCGCCGCGCGACGCCGAAGTAAAATTCGCTCCGCCTGAGATTTCGCAACCAGCCCCCGTCACCACCTTGCGCCAGGAACATCACCGCAAGACCGTTGAGGACGACCTCGGCAGCGGCATCCGTACCATCAGGCTTGTGTCCGACTTCGGCGCCTGGCGCATCGACGACCGAGGCATCGAAGGCTCGGCCTTCAGCAGCGACGTCTTCACCATTCACCCCGCCGATCCACTGAGCGCCAAACTGTGCAGCGAATACCGCTGGTCGATGCGCAGCGGCGCGGCCGATGCATCCGGAACGGCGCGCACCGAATTGACCGCCGATGCCAGCCACTTTCATCTGACCTGGCATGTCGATGTCCGCGACGCGGGGCAACTGATCTTTTCACGCGGCCACACGCGATTGATCCCGAGGGACTTCTGCTAGCATCATGCCCGCTACGCCCCGCTTCACCCGCCAGACCGCGAGCGCCCGCCGCGGCTCGCTGATTGATGCGGCACTGCGCTGCCTGGCGCGCGGCGGGATTACCTCATTCACCATCGACAACATTTCGAAGGAAGCGCAAGTCTCGCGCGGCCTGATCAACCATCACTTCGACGGCATCGAAGACCTGATGCTCGCCGTCTATGTGAGCATGACGTCCAGCATGGAAGAATCGGGCCGCGCCGCGTTTCTCGTCGATGGCGGGCCAGAGCAGCGGCTGCTCGCCGTCGTCGACACCATGTTTGCGCCGCCCATGTTCTCCAGGGCCAGTCTGCGTGCCTGGCTGGCGCTGTGGGGCGAGGTGGCGGTGAACCCCAAGCTGCGCGCCGCGCACCGCTCGTCCTATGGCCACTACCGCCGGGCCATGGCCGCCGCCTTGGCCGATGTCGCGGCGGCACGGAAGCTGAAGCTCGACACGGACATGCTGGCCACCACCATCATCGCGCTGATCGACGGCTTGTGGATCGAATGGTGCCTCGATTCCTCCGCCGTCTCGCGCCAGACCGCCAGGGACATAATGCAACACGTCCTCGAAGCCCGTCTCGGCCCCATTCAGCGATAGTCGAGTTTGCGCCGCGCGACGAAGTCCTTGAGCGCTTCATCCGTGGACGGATCAATTGGCGGCTGTTGATATTCCGCCAGCAATTTTTTCCACAGCCGGTTGGCTTTCACCGGTGCGGTTTCCCGGCCGCGCTCGAGCCAGGTATCGTAATTGTCCCAGTTGGAAATCAGCGGCTGATAGAAGGCGGTCTCATAGCGTTGCAGCGTATGGGCCGTGCCGAAGAAATGGCCCGCCGGGCCGACGTCGCGGATGGCATCGAGCGCCAGCGTTTCGGGTGTCACCGCGAATGGTTCGCCATAGGCCGCCATCATTTGCAGCAATTCGGCATCGATCATCAGCTTCTCGAATGATGCGGTCAGCCCGCCGTTCAGCCAGCCCGCCGCGTGCATGACGAGATTGGCGCCACCCATCGCCGTGCCCCACAGCGACATCATGCTCTCGTAAGCCGCCTGGGCATCGACATCATTGGCCGCCGTGACATTGCTCGACCGGAACGGCAGGTTGAGAAGCCGCGCCAGCTGTCCCGACGCCTGTGCCGCTTGCGCATATTCCGGCGTGCCGAACGCCGGAGCGCCGGTCTTCATATCGACATTGGAGGTGAAGCCGCCATACATGACGGGAGCTCCGGGGCGCACGATCTGGGTGAGGACGACACCCGCCATGGCCTCGGCATGTTGCTGCGCCAGCGCCCCGGCGATGGTAACCGGGCTCATGGCACCCGACAGGGTGAAAGGCGTGATGATATTGCACTGACCATATTCGGCCATGGCGATCAGGCCTTCGGCCATCGGAATGTCAAGTTGCAGCGGCGAATTGGTATTGATGACGGCGGTGAACACGCAGGTGCCGCGCAAATCATCGCGGGCTTGGCCAAACGAAATCGCCGCCATGTCGAGCGCGTCAAGCGCCACGTCGCGGCCCAAGCCCTGCGGCTGCCAATTCTTGTCAAGCAGTGTTGCCTGCGCGTAGTAGAGATCGAGATGCCGGGTGCGCGGCGGCAAGTCCATCGCCTCGAAAGGGCCTCCGCCCTCCTGATGCAGGATGTTGAGGCTCTGGATCAGGCGCATGTAGTCGCATTGTTCGGCATAAGTACCCGGACGGCGGCCACGCTCGATATCGCACACATAGGCAGGGCCACCCACCGACGAGAAAATGTAGTCAGCGCCACCTACTTTCACGGTCTTGGCCGGATCGCGTGCCGCCAGAGTGAAGCTGTCCGGCGCCCTGGCCAGCCAGTCCATCACCATGGCGCGGCCAAAGCGTACCCGGTCCGAACCGGTTTCCACATCGGCACCACCTTCCGCGTAGAGCGCCCGCGCCCGCTCTGACAGCACCTTCATGCCGATCTCTTCGAGAATTGTCAGCGCCGTGTCGTGGATCGCCATGAGATGATCCGTGGACAGAATTTCGATGGGCTTGAAATGACGGCGCAATTGCCGGAACGGCGGTTGCGCCATCAGGCCCGATGACCGGGAGGCGCGGTCGCGGCGGCGGGTCATGACACCGGTTTTTCGCGGCGCAGCACCGAAGGCGAAGGCTCGCCAAATTCGCGTGCGAAGCGGTGGCCGCCGAACACTGCATCGGCGACCAGCGACGGCGACAGGCAGTCACCGATGCGCGTGATACTCTTCAAAATGCCGGGTTTGGAAAGTGGCGCATAAAGCTCATCCACCGGTTCGCGGCCAGTCACCAGCACCAGCGTACCTGTGTCAATGGCACCCGGCTGGCGCGACAGTGCCACGTCGAAGACGGTGTGACCGCGGCGGGCTTCGCGCAACACATGCGAGACGCGGACGTCGATGCCGAGTTCCATGAAACGCTCCTCGATCAGATACTGTTCATCGGTGTATTGCGTCCACGATGACAGAATGGGGGCTGCCGTGACATAGCTGACTTTGCGGCCTTCACGCGCCAGTTTCTCGGCCAGCGCACTGGCCATGAAGTAATGATCGTCGTCATAGATGACCACCGGATTTGCGAGTGCCGCGAGATCGTCAGGCGTTGCGACTGCCGAATCAGGGGCAATCAGCGGCGGTGTGTCGCGCACCACGCCGATGCCGTCGCGGCGCCAGCGGCTGCCGGTGGCCAGGACAACGTGCGCAATGCCGAGCGCTGCAATGTCGTCCGCCGTCATCCGGCTCTCACGATAGATTTCGACGTTGGAAAGCTTCGAAAGCATGTGCTGGCGATGGTCGCGCACCCTGATCCATGTGCCAAGGCCCGGCAGCGACGATTCAAACAGCAGCCTGCCGCCCAGCTCGCGCGAGGCTTCCGCAAGCACCACCTCATAGCCGCGCTGCCCCAGGGCAAGTGCAGCCTCCAGCCCGGCAGGCCCTGCTCCAATGATGGCGATGTGTTCATCCGACGTCCGCGCCGCGATGCGCTCTGGATGCCAGCCGCGCCGCCATTCCTCGCCCATGGTTGGATTCTGCGTGCAGCGGATGGGGATCGCCTCGTTGTTGGCGGCGCGGCAGATGTTGCAACCTATGCATTCGCGGATTTCGTCCTCGCGGCCCTCGCGGATTTTTGCCGGCAGGAACGGATCGGCAATCGACGGCCGCGCCGCGCCGATGAAATCAAGAATTCCGTATTTGATTTGGCACAGCATCGTATCGGGCGACGTGAAGCGGCCAACCCCAACCACTGGCTTGGTTGTCAGGCCCTTGACGAAAGCCACATGGTCTTGCTGGAAGGCCTCCGGTGAAAACCGCGCGCTCTTCGAGTCATTGCCAAGGGCTCCCGCGACATTGACGTCCCACAGGTCCGGTGCCTCGGCCAAAAGGCCCACGATGTCGCGCGCCTCGCCATCATGAGTGATGCCCGAGGGACCATGCAACTCGTCAACCGCCAGCCGGAGCGCCACGGCGCATTCGCCCTTCACCGCCTCGCGCGTGGTGTCGATCATCTCGCGGATCAGCCGGGTGCGATTTTCGATGGACCCGCCATAGGCGTCGGTCCGGCGGTTGGAGCGCCGCGACAGGAATTGCAGCGGCAGATAATCATGGCCGGCATAGACATAGACGATGTCGGCCCCGGCGCGCCTCGCCCGTTTAGCCGCGTCATGCTGCCAACGCAGAAAATTCCGGATGTCGTCCAGGTCCATGGCGCGCGCCGAACCGGGGGCGCCAAACTTCAGGCGCTGCGGGGATGGCGCCAGGGCTGGCTCGCGCGTCAGGGGGTTGTTGGTGTGAAATCCGCCGTGCCAGAGTTCGACGCCCAGCAGGCTGCCGTGATGGTGGACGGCCGCGGCGATGGCCGCCATGGCGCGCACGTCGTCCTCGTCCCACAGCGACAGATAGCCAAAGGGAAAATCATCCGATGACGGATGAATGGAGCAATACTCGGTGCACACCACGCCCCAGCCGCCTTCGGCCTTGATGCCGCGCAGCGCCGCCGAAGCCTTGGGTGCCCGCCAGCCCATGCCCGTGGCATGGGGCGTCTGGTAGAAACGGTTGGGCGCCGTGACCGGACCAATCCGCACCGGCTCGAACAGAATGTCATATCGCGGGTTGCGCAAAGCCTCGCTCCTTGTTGAACACATGTACAACAAGATGGGCGTGAAAGGCAATGGCTGCCGGAACTACCCGCTCGCCGTGCTTTCACGCGGCAGGTCATCGCGTCCGAGATGGCAGCGGATCAGGTGTCCGCCGTCGAGCGCCAGCACATCCGGCACGCGCTCCTCGCAGACCTGCCCGATCTTGTGCGGGCAGCGGGTGTGGAAAACACAGCCACCAGGCAAATTCGCGGCACTTGGAATCTCGCCTTCGAGTTTCACCCTGCCGCCATGGCTGCCATCGATCGACGGCACCGACGACAGCAGTGCGGCGGTATAGGGATGGTGCGGGCCAGAGAACACCGCCGCCGCCGGCCCCACCTCCATGACCTGTCCCAGATAAAGAACGGCAATGCGGTCGGACAGGTAACGCACCACTCCAAGATCATGGGAGATGAAGATGAAGCTCACCTGCCGCGTCGACTGCAGCTCGGCCAGAAGATTGAGGATCGCCGCCTGCACCGAAACATCAAGTGCCGATGTCGGCTCATCGCAGACGACGACGCGTGGATCGCCCGCGAAGGCCCGCGCTATCGCGACACGCTGCTTCAGTCCGCCTGACAACTGCCGCGGCTTGGCGTCGAGATAACGCTCGGCGAGACGCACCGAGGCCAGCAATTCGCGGACCCGGCGCTCCACGGCGGCGCCCGCCGTTCCCGCCAGCCGTGTAACGGTGCGCGAGATCATGCGGCGCACCGTATGTGACCGGTTCAGCGCCGAGTCCGGATTCTGGAAGACGATCTGCAGCGATTTCACCTGGGCCTGACTGCGCCGCGCCAGAGCTGGCGCCAGCGTATCACCATCGAGCACAATGGTGCTGCCAGGATCGGGCTGCACCAGTCCCAGCACACTGCGGGCCAGCGTGGTCTTGCCGCTGCCCGACTCACCAACCAGACCCAGCGTCTCGCCGGGCCGCAGATCGAGTGTCACGTCATCGAGCGCCTTGAAGCGCTGCGTGGCGTGCCCATAGCTTTTACTTAGATGATTAAGTCGCAGAATCGGCTCGTCATGAATGCGCGGCGGTGGCAACTTGACGGCGGTATCGCCGGACGCAATCCGTTCCATGCGGTCATGATAGTGGCACTTGCTGAAGCGGGCCCCGAGATCAGCGAAGTCCGGTTCAACCGCGCGGCAGCGCTCGTCGGCCAGCCCGCAGCGCTCGGCAAAGACGCAGCCCGGCACTTGCGACCCCGCCGCCGGAAGAAAGCCCGGAATGGTGGCGAGCGGTGCCACGTCCTTGCTGCGGCCGCGTTGCGGCAGGCAGCGCAGCAGGCCCACCGTATAAGGATGCCGGGGATCGCTGAACACCTCGGCGGTCCGCCCCTCCTCCACCAGACGGCCGGCATAGAGCACACCGACCCGGTCACACATGCGGGCGATGACCGCGAGATTATGGCTGATGAACAGGATCGAGGTCGAAAGTTCGCGGCGCAATTGCGCGATGAGATCAAGCACGTCAGCTTCCACCGTGGCATCAAGGCCGGTGGTCGGCTCGTCGAGCACCAGGAGCGCCGGATCACTGGCGATCGCCATGGCGATGGCGACACGCTGCTGCATGCCGCCGGACAATTGATGCGGATAGCGCGTCATGACCCGTTGCGGATCGCCGATGCGCACCCGCGCCAGGATGTCGCCACTGCGGCGGCGCCATTCGGCGCGCGGCAAGCCAGCCAGTTCAAAAACCTCCTCGACCTGCGTTCCGACACGCATCGACGGGTTGAGCGCCCGGCCCGGGTCCTGATAGACCATGGCCACCGATTTCCGCCGCATCTCGCGAAGCGCTCCGCCATCGAGCGCCATCAGATCATGACCATCGATCAGGATGCGGCCTTCGCTTACCCGTCCGTTGCGCGGCAGATAGCGCAGCACGGCATAGGCGGCGGTGGATTTGCCACAGCCCGACTCACCCACCAGTCCATAGGCCTCGCCCCGCCCGATCTCGATATTTATGCCGTGCAGCACCTGGAGTGCTGTACCCTTCATGCGGTATTCGACGCTGACGTTCTCAAGCCGCAGGGCCGGATGTTTCGTCTCAGTCATCAAGCTTGCTCTGGAGGCCGTCGGCCATGAGATTGACGCCGATCACCAGCGAAGCGATGGCGAGGCTGTCGAACAGCACCGTCCACCAATAGCCGCCGCCGATCAAGCCGTAGTTGCTGGAGATCGACAGGCCCCAGTCGGGCGATGGCGGCTGGATGCCGAAGCCGATGAAGCTCAAGGTGGCGACGGTGAAGACAGCATAGCCGAGCCGCACCGTACTCTCCACCAGAATGGGCGGAATGATGTTGGGCAGGATTTCCACGAACATGATGTAGAGGCGGTTCTCGCGCCTGAGTTCGGCGGCCGCCACATAGTCGAGTCCGCGCTCGGCCAGTACACTGGCCCTGACGGTGCGCGCGATGATCGGCGCGAAGGTGAAACCGATGACCAGCAGCACGGTGACAATCGAGGTGCCAACCGCGGTGAGCGCCAGCAGCGCCACGATGACGGTGGGCAGCGCCAGCACCGCATCAACGAGGCGGCTCAGGACTTCGTCGATCAATCCGCCGAAATAACCCATGACCAGGCCAAGCGCTGTGCCAGCCACGGTGCTGAGGATAGTGGCGAGAGGCGCCACTGTAAGAATATCGCGCGCCCCGGCGATGACGCGCGAGAAAATATCGCGGCCCAGCTGGTCGGTGCCGAACCAGTGTTCAGCCGTAGGCGGCGCCAGAGAATTGAGCATATCGTCCGCGTACGGATCATAGGGGATCAGCGATGGTCCGAAGATGGCGCAGCCGGCCCAGAACGCCACAATAACCAGCCCAATGACGAAACTCGCCGAAGCAAACGCCCGCCCGATGTCGCCGCCCAAACCATCGGTGGCCCCGGCGCTCATTCCATGTCTCCGAAACGGATGCGCGGATTGAGGCTGGCGTAAAGCAGATCGGCCAGCAGCGTCGCCACCGCGAACAACGCGCCGACCACCATGACGCCGGCCTGCAGCATCGGAAAATCTTTCTTGTGGGCGGCGGTGTAGATGAGGCTGCCGATGCCTTGATAGTGAAACAGGATCTCGATCACCACCAGACCGCCGATCAAATAGACGGTCTGCGTGGCAAAGACGCTGATGGTCGGCAGCAGCGCATTGCGCAAGACATGACGCCAGATGACTTTCGGATAGGACAGACCTTTAAGAATGGCGGTGCGGGTGTATTCGGCATCGAGCGCCTCGATGGTGCCGGCCCTTGCCATGCGCGCGATATAACCAAAGAGGATCAGCACCAGCGGCACCGATGGCAGGATCAGGTAATAGACCTGCGTGAGGAAGCCTGAGTCCGCTGGCCACGTCGCGGAAATCGGAAACCAGCGCAGCCACACGCCGAAAATCAGGATCAACACAATGCCGGACACGAACTCGGGGACGACGGTGGCCGACAGACCGGCGACCGAAATAACGCGGTCGGCGGCACGACCGCGATAGAGTGCCGCCATCACCCCGCCGAAAATGCCAAGCGGCACGACCATCAGAAAGGCGACCGTTGCCAGCTTGGCGGAGTTCAGAAGTGCCGTCGCCAGAAAATCCGACACCGGTGCGCGGTAGGCATAGGACTTGCCGAGATCGCCGCTGACGAAGCCCGCCATCCAGCCGCCATATTGAACCAGCAGCGGCCGGTCGGTGCCCATCTCATGATTGAGAACATCGACCGCTTTCTGGTCGGCGAAGGGCCCGAGCATGGCGCGGCCGACATCGCCCGGCAACATGCGGCCCCCGGCGAAGACCAGCACGCTGAGCAGCCACAAGGTGGCAAGCGACAGCAGCACACGCTTCACAAGGAACAGGACGATGGCAGCGGCCCCCCGGCGATGGCAATGGCGTCAGAGGCTGGCCTCGGCAAGCATCAGGTGGCCCATGGCGGTGGGCTTCACACCGCTGGCGCCCTTTTTGGTGGCGGTGAGGAAGTCGTAGAAATAGACGAACATCACCGGTGTCTCATCAAGCAACAGGTTCTGGATCTTGCTCGCCGCGGCGCGCTGCGCGTCGAGATCAAGCGCCGCGATATAGGTTTTCACCAGCCCATCGTAATCGGCGTTCTTGAAATGCGCCGAGTTCCAGGTGCCGGTGCTGGTCAGCGGCGCGGCCAGAAAGACGTTGGGTACGCCGCGGTGGCCATAGTCGGTAATGCCCATGTCGGAATCGAGCCACGGTGACTTGCCGTAAACCGCATCGCCATAATAGGCCCCCTGGTCAAGCACGTTGAGGTTGATCTTGCCGCCGATTTCCTTGACCGCATTCTGGATCAGCACCGCGAAATCGGGGATTTCGAGATATTTTTCCGTGGTCAGCGTCACCTCGAAGCCATTGGCCATGCCCGCCGCTGCCATCAGTTGCTTGGCTTCGGCGATGTTCTTCTCGCGCTGCGGCACTGAAGGGTCACTTGAGGGATAGGCCGCCATGAATGGACTGTCATTGCCGATCTGCGCCTTGCCCTTCATCAAGCCCTGGACGATCTTCGCCCGGTCGAGGCAAAGGGCGATGGCGCGGCGTACCCGCTTGTCCTTGAACACCGCGGAATCGGTGCGCATGTGCACCTGCTGGTGCGCCGCAGACGGCGTGCTGATGATATCGAAGTTGGGATCGTTGAGAAGCCCCACGCCTTGCAGCACGGGGAGCTGCTGGATGATGTCAATCTGCCCGCCCAGCAGCGCCAGGATTTGCGGCTGATAATCGTCGTAGAAACTGACTTCGATGCGATCAGGCCCTGCGGGCTTGCCCCAATAATCCGGATTGCGCACGAAGGAGGCGCCCACCTTGGCGGTGAATTTTTCCAGCTTGAACGGGCCGGTGGCAATCATGTTCTGTTCGAAGTCGCCGGCATAATCGGCGGGGATGATGATGGCGTTGTAGTTGTCGGAAGACACCGCATAGGGGAAGTTGCCGTTGGCGGCATCGAGATGGAATTCCACCGTGTAGTCGTCGACCTTGCGCGTGCCGCCCTTGGACAGCAGCCCGGTGAACACCGAGAGCGCGTTGGAACCATTGTCGGGATTGGCGAGACGGTCGAAGGTCGCCACCACATCGTCGGCTTTCATCTCCTTGCCGTTGTGAAACTTCACACCCTTGCGCAGCTTGAAGGTCCACACCGTGCCGTCGCTGTTGGGCGCCCAGCTTTCCGCCAGCACCGGAACCGCGGTCAGGTCGGGCGCCGAAAGCACGAGGTATTCGCCGACCTGGGAGAGCATGGTGACACCGCCACCATCGGCGATCTTCACCGGTTCGATTGCCGCTGCCGGAACGATCTGGCCATAGCGGATGGTGCCGCCCATGGCGGCCAGCGCCGGTTTCGACGTCGCGGCAGAAAAGCCTACGGCTCCCGCGATGCCGCCGAGCAGCGGCGCCGTGAAGCCCAGCACCGAACCATGACGGATGAACTCGCGGCGGCTGACGCGCCCCGTCACCAGCCCATCAATGAGATGATTCTGATGTTCGCCGCGCCCGCGCCGCAAAATATCGAGAAGTCTGTAATTGATCGCCATG
>JBKJQD010000013.1:0-9631 GCA_046594125.1 Aestuariivirga sp. | reverse complement strand
CTGTCGCTGCTTTACCGCCTGGGGCCCGACCGCTGCAAGCTGATCATGATCGATCCCAAGATGCTCGAACTCTCCGTGTACGAAGGAATTCCCCATCTCGCGCACCGCCCATTTCAGCGCCACCACCGCCTTGCGCGGATCGGTGACGACCGGCGACAGCAGGTGCGGAATTCCTTCGTACACGGACAATTCCAGCATCTTGGGGTCGATCATGATGAGCTTGCAGCGGTCCGGTGGCAGCCTATAGAGCAGCGACAGGATCATGGTGTTGATGCCCACCGACTTGCCCGAGCCGGTGGTCCCGGCGATCAGCAGATGCGGCATGCGCGCCAGATCGGCGAAGACCGGTTCGCCGCCAATATTCTTGCCCAGCGCCAGCGCCAGGTTGAGGCTGGATTTTTCGAAGGCCTCGGAGGCCAGAAGCTCACGCAGGTAGACCGTCTCACGCTTGAGGTTCGGCAATTCGATACCGATGGCGTTGCGCCCCGGCACCACCGCGACACGCGCCGAGATGGCGCTCATCGAGCGGGCGATGTCATCGGCGAGACTGATGACGCGGGACGACTTGATGCCGGGCGCCGGTTCGAGCTCATAGAGTGTCACCACCGGGCCGGGCCTGACCTTGATGATCTGGCCCTTGACACCGAAGTCGTCGAGCACGCCTTCGAGCATGCGGGCATTCTGTTCCAGCGCCTCGTCGGAAAGATCAGCCGACTTGCCGACGCGTTTCGGCTCGGCCAGCAGGGTCAGCGGCGGCAGTTCGAATTCGTTTGAGGCCGTGAGGCCAAGCCCCGGTTGCAGGTCCTTCTTGATCTTCTTGCCCTGCTTGATGGGCTTCTCGTCGCGCCTGACGCGCGGTGCGGCTGCATCTTCCTCTTCGCCGTAATAAGTGTCGTCCTCACTCTCCTCGGGCGCGGCGGGCGGCACCTGGATGCGGCGTTGCGGCCTCGACAGCTGCGGCTCGACGCGCAAGTCGGTGGAGCCCTTGCGCCGTGGCGGTGTGGGCGGCCGTGGTGCCAGGCGGGTGAGGATGTCGCCACGGTCTTCCTGGGTCGCGGCCATGCGCCGCTGCGCCCGGCGCTCACGCCAGCTCAGGAACAGATGCTGGACGCCGCCCACCGCATTGGCCATGGCATCGCGGCCATATTCGCCAATTCCCCCCACCTTGGCCACCGCCTCGCGCCTGCCCCAGCCGCCGGCCCGGAGGCCGAAATAGATGGCGGCAACCGTGGTTGCGGCGGCGGCGATCATCTTGGCGATGAAGCCCGTGATGGCGAGCGACAGGATCATCAGCAAGAGATTATGCAGCACGTCGCCGGCATTGCCGCCCAGCCCCGAGGCCAGCGACCACTGTTGCGGCGGCGGCAGGGCCGACAGACTGGCGCTGCAGGCCAGCGCGCAGGCCAGCCAGGCCGGAAGGGCCCGCAGCGGACGGCGAATGCCCCGGTGACCCACAAAGCGCACCGCCCAGGCCATGGGGATGGCGATGAAGGGCAGAACCCCCAGCCCGAAGAATTGCATCAGCTCGTCAGCCACCACGGCACCGGGATAGCCCAGCCAATTGCCCGGCGCCCGGTCAAGGGCGTGATTGAGCGACGGGTCGTCCACCGACCAGGTGGCCAGCGCCACGCCTACCGCAATCAGCGCGGCAAAGGTCAAAAGCCCCGCCAGTTCGAGGAAGCGCTTGCGGAAGAACAGGCGCACCGCCGCCGGAACGGCACTGTCATCGGTATCAAGGGACGGATCGTATGCCATGCCTGCCTCCGCCGCGCGGCCCCAAGGCGGCCATCGGCTCTAACAAATCGTTAAGAGGCAGTTTGGCGGCACATGGTTAAAGGGCCGTAAAAGCCGGTGGCTCAAAAGCCAACCGGCGGGAGTTTTCCCGCCGGTTTTTGTGGTGCAGGACGATCCTGCTCAGCCGTTGTAGGCGCGCTCACCGTGATCGACGACGTCGAGGCCCTCGCGCTCCTGTTGTTCGCTGACGCGCAGGCCGGTGGTGGCCTTGCAGATCATCAGCGCCACGTAGGTGACGATTGCCGTCCACACCACCGCGACGAGGATGGCCATGATCTGGCCCTTCATCTGTGTGGCAAAGTCATAGGCCGCGGTGACCACCGTGGGTCCGGCCGCCAGATAGTCGGTGACGCCGACCCCGCCGAGCGCCGGATTGACGAAAATACCGGTCAGCAGTGCGCCGAGGATGCCGCCGACGCCATGGACGCCGAAGATATCGAGGGCGTCGTCATAGCCGAACTTGCTCTTGAGAAACACCACCGCCCACAGGCAGACGAAGCCCGCCGCAAGCCCGATGAGGATGGCGGCACCCGGCCCCACCCAGCCACAGGCAGGCGTGATGGCGACAAGACCCGCAACCACGCCCGAAGCGGCACCCAGCATGCTCGGATGGCCGCGGAACACCCATTCGCCACCGGTCCAGGCCAGCGCCGCGGCGGCGGCGGCGATGGTGGTGTTGAGGATGACGAGCGCCGTCAGGCCATTGGCCTCGAGGTTCGACCCGGCATTGAAGCCATACCAGCCGAACAGCAGCAGGCCTGTGCCGGCCAGCACGAAGGTCAGGTTGTGCGGCGCCATCAGATCCTTGCCGAGGCCGACACGCTTGCCCAGCACCAGGGCGCAGACCAGCCCCGAGACGCCGGCATTGATATGCACCACCGAGCCGCCCGCGAAATCGATGGCGCCCCAGTTGAACAGATAGCCATTGGTGGCATTGACCAGCGCGCCATAGGCGCCGAGTACCGTCGCTTTGGCCTCGTCGGTCGTCGCCGCCGCGAGATCGGCCAGGAACTTGGTGGCGGCTTCCTCGCCGACCATGGCCTTGACCACGCCGATATTGTCGGCCGACAACGTGTAGGCGTCGGGGCCGGCCCAGAACCACACCATGTGGGCCATGGGCAGATAGGCGAAGGTAAACCAGATCACCATGAACAGGATGACCGCCGAGAACTTCATGCGTTCCGCATAGGCCCCGACGATCAGGGCCGGCGTGATGCAGGCGAAGGTCATCTGGAAAATGACGAAGCACAGTTCCGGAATATTGATTTCCTTGGAGAAGGTGCCGATTTCGGACGCCGTGGTGACGCCACTTAGGAAGAACTTGGAGAAGCCGCCGATAAAGGGATTGAGGGAGGCCGAAGAATTACCGGTGAAGGCTAGCGAATAGCCGTAGGCCACCCACAGGATAGAGATGATCGAGAACACCACCAACACCTGCATCAGCACCGACAGCACGTTCTTGGAGCGCACCAGGCCGCCGTAGAACAGCGCCAGGCCGGGAATGGTCATCAGAACCACGAAGCAGGTGGCAACCAGCATCCAGGCCGTATCGCCCTTGTTCACGGTTGCCGCAGCTTCAGCGGCGGACGGCAGCAGCGCCGTCAACGCCAAGGCGGCCGGCGTGGCAAGCGCCACCCGGCGTAGTCGATTGGTCAAGCTCATATATTTTTCCCCATAAAACATTGGATTAGAGTGCCGCCACGCCGGTTTCGCCGGTGCGGATGCGCACCGCCTGCTCAAGCGGCAGAATGAAAATCTTGCCGTCGCCGATCTGCCCGGTCTGGCCCGCCTGCTGGATGGTCTCGACCACCCGGTCGGCAATCGCCTCGTCCACCGCCAGTTCGATCTTCACCTTGGGCACGAAGCTCACGGTGTATTCGGCACCGCGATAGAACTCCGTATGGCCGCGCTGGCGGCCATGACCCTTCACTTCGGTTACGGTGATTCCCTGAATGCCGAGGCTGCCGAGGGCTTCGCGCACCTCCTCCAGCTTGAACGGCTTAATGATCGCAATTACATATTTCATGCACCACCCCTTTGTCAGTGTTGTTGCGCTGCAAAACAAGAAACGTGCCAGATTCAGAGTTTTGGTTAAGAAATTGAAAATGCGCGATATTTTGAATTTGGTTCGCGCCACGCAAACAAGCGTATGCCATATTTTTATGCAATTTTTCATCTTTGCTTAAATTATATGCACGACCCTGCCGCGACTTCGCGGCGCTTGCCACGGCTGGGCAAAGCCTGCCTATAGGAGCCATGAGCAACAGCCCCGACGTGATTGTCATTGGCGCCGCCCTTAATGGGCTTGCCGCTGCGGTGGCGCTTGCCGGAACCCGCGTCAAACGCCCCCTGTCCGTGGTGGTCGTTGACGCGAAGGACCCGCGGAGTTTCTCCAGCAACGCCTTCGATGGCCGCGCCTCGGCCATCACCGCCGCCGCCCGCCGCATGTTCGAGGCTTTGGGGGTGTGGCAGGCCATGGCGCCCGACGCCCAGCCAATGACCGACATCATCGTCACCGACAGCGCCAGGCCCGGCGATGCCCGGCCGGTGCTGCTGCGCTTTGACGACACCGACATGAGGGGCAAGCCGCAAGCCCACATGATCGAGAACCGCCATCTCTATGCCGCCATGCTGACCGAGGCGCTGGCCTCGCCGCACATCAGTTTTGTCACCGGACAGCCGGTCACCGGCTATCACTTCGCTCCGGGCCTGGCCAAGCTCACTCTCGCCGATGGCCAGACCATCACCGCCCCCCTGATCGTTGCCGCCGATGGCCGCAACTCGCCGGCCCGCGAGGCCGCAGGCATCAAGCTCAACGGCTGGCCCTATGACCAGACCGGCATCGTCGCGACCGTTGCCCATGGCCTGCCCCACCATGGCCGCGCCGAGGAACATTTCACGCCGTCCGGCCCCTTCGCCATCCTGCCGCTGCCCGGCAATCGCTCCTCGCTGGTGTGGACCGAGAGGACGAAGGAGGCCCAGCGCATACTTGCGATGGACGATGACGGCTTCCTCGATCAACTGCGCCGCCGCTTCGGCGATCATCTGGGCGAGGTGCGGCTGGACAGTGGACGTCATGGCTATCCGCTCGCCATGTATGTGGCTGACGCCTTCACCGCCACCCGCCTGGCTCTGGCGGGCGATGCCGCCCATGTGTTGCATCCGCTGGCAGGCCTTGGCTTCAACCTCGGCCTGCGCGATGTCGCGGCCCTGGCCGAGAGCGTGCATGATGCCGCAGCCCTCGGCCTCGACATCGGCAATCAGGCGGTGCTCGAGCGCTATGCCATATGGCGGCGCTTCGATACGGTGGCCACCGCCGCCGCCATGGACGCCATGAGCCGCCTCTTCGCCAATGACAATCCAGCACTGCGCCTGCTCCGCCAAACGGGGCTGGCCATGGTCAACCGCCTGGGACCGCTGAAGCAGGCCTTCGTCATCGAAGCCGCCGGAACCTCGGGCAACCTCCCCAAACTGCTGCGCGGCGAGCGGAATTAAGTCGAGAAGGTGAACGAGCCTCTAACCCTTCTCGCGGTGGAAGCCACCGGATTCACACATCGCGCTATCTGTCCAGGCCGCCGAAAGAGACGGTTAAGCTATTGTAGTTTATTACTTTATTCCGTCATCCCGGCGAAAGCCGGGACCCATTGGGCGTCGAGTTCTAACGGTGCGGATTGAGCCCAGCCGCTCCATGGGTCCCGGCTTTCGCCGGGATGACAGAGTTTTTAGAATAATCAACGATTTAAGCTCGAACCATTTGTGTGCGTCCCATAGCTTCCCAAGCGAGAAGTGTGGTTGGCGCGCTAAACCCGTGCCACAAAATTACGGTTAACAGGACATTAACGGTTCGGCCTCCAAAGTCGGACCTTAACGAATCAAGCACGGTTTCGAGTACCCATGCCACGCGATGAGCTGCGGCAACCTCTGCGCAAGCGATCCCCGGCCGAACGCCTGTGGGCCAAACGGCCAGGCGCCCTGCCGGCCGCATCGCTATTGGCGCTCACGGTTTTCCTGGCGGGCGGCATCTGGGTGTCGCGCCTTCCGCATCCCTTCGCCGGTGAACCCATCTACACCGCCGCCATACCGCCGCCCGAGGAACTGAAGACCTCCTCGATCAGTAAGACGGCACCTGCCGCCGAAGACGGTGCCGAGGCCATAGCCGAGGCCGAGTTGCCACCCGATTCAGCGCCCGAGCCTGCCCAGGAACCGAAGGCCTACCAGAATGAAGCCTCGATCATCATGGCGGCGCACCGGCCACTGAAGCCCGCCCCCGTCCCGGCGGTGACCGAACCGACTCCCAGCGGCCCCTTGCCGCGCATCTCGGCCAATGGCCGCAAGCCGTCTGACGTCTATGCCCAGGTGACGCCCATGGCGGTGCTGACCTCGGGCCGGCCCAAGATCGCCATCCTGCTGGGCGGCATGGGCCTCAATGCCAAGCTGACCCAAAAGGCCATCAACGACCTGCCCGGCGATATTTCCTTCGGTTTTGCGCCCTATGGCCAGAGCCTGCAGGCCGACGTCAACGCGGCGCGTGCCAAGGGCCACGAGGTCATGCTGCAACTGCCGATGGAGCCGGTGGGCTATCCCGGCACCAATCCGGGTCCGCGCACCCTGCTGGCCGACAGCACTGCCGACGAGAACCTGACCTCGCTGCACTGGCTGATGTCCCGCTTCGCCGGCTTCACCGGCATCACCAATTACATGGGCGGGCGCTTCCTTGCTTCGCCCGAAGCCCTGTCACCGGTCATGGCCGAACTGAAAAAGCGCGGCCTCGTCTATCTTGAGGATGCCACCGTGTCGATCAGCGCGACGCCCGCCGCCGCCAAGGCCGCGGGGCTGCCGATGCGCCGGGCCAGCATCGTCATCGATGCCGCACCCGACGCCGCCAGCATCGCCGATGCCCTGGCGCAGCTGGAGAAGGAAGCCGAGACCAACGGCTATGCGGTGGGCACCGGCGCCGGGCTGGAAGTGACCATTGACACTCTCGTGGACTGGGCCAAGGATTTACAGAAGAAAGGCATTCTGCTGGTGCCGGTCAGCGCCGTCTACAAGGGGAACATGGGCTGATGGCCGCCACCGCTATCACCGCCTACCGCCCCTGCGTCGGCGTCATGCTGCTCAATGCGCAAGGTCTGGTGTGGATCGGCCGCCGCTTCGACAAGCAAAACGACGAGGGCAAGGGCCTCTGGTGGCAGATGCCCCAGGGTGGTATCGACAAAGGTGAGGACTCGAAACTGGCGGCCCTGCGTGAACTGGCCGAGGAGACCGCAGTTACCTCCGCCGAGGTCATCGCCGAAGCCCCCGGCTGGTACACTTACGATCTGCCGGAACATCTGATCGGCAAATCCTGGAAGGGAAAGTATCGAGGCCAAACCCAGAAATGGTACGCCTTGCGCTTTCTCGGTGAAGACAGCGAAGTCAACCTCGCCCCGCCCGGCCAGGAACGGGAGTTTGACCAGTGGCGCTGGGCACCCATGGATGAAATTCCCGACATCATCGTGCCCTTCAAACGCCCGGTCTATGAGCAGGTCATCCGGGCCTTCCGGCATCTCGGCGCGTGAGGATCAGCCACATCATCTTCGACTGCGACGGCGTGCTGGTCGACAGCGAACCCCTGTCGATGCGCGTCGACGTGGAAATTCTCGCCGAGAACGGCGTGACGATAAGCGCCGCCGAGGCCCATCGCCGCTTCGTCGGCAAGACCTTTGCCGCGATGATCACCGAAGTCGAACGCGAATCCGGCAAACGTTTTCCTGCCGATACCTCGGCGCAGAAGGACCGCCGCCTGCTGGAGCTTTACGAGCGCGAGTTGAAGCCTGTCAGTGGCATGCATGAAGCCCTCGAAGCCATCGCCATGTCGCCCTATAGTGTCGCCTCGAACTCACCGCGCCAACGCGTCGTCGAGTCCCTGCGCATTACTGGCCTTGCCCCGTTTTTCGGCGGCCGCATCACGACCTATGAAAACGTCGTCCGCGCCAAGCCCGAGCCCGATGTCTTCATCGAGGCGGCCAAGCGGGCCGCTGCCGATCCGGCCCTCTGTCTGGTGATCGAGGACAGTGTCACCGGCGTCACCGCCGCAGCAAAAGCCGGCTGCCCGGTGCTGGGCTTCACCGGCACTCACCATGACCAGGCCTCCCATGGCCGCCGCCTGCGCGATGCCGGTGCCGGTATCGTCTTCCACGAAATGGCGCAATTGCCGAAGCTGGTTTCCTCCTTCCGCAACCCGCGCTGAGGAATCCTTTGACATTGCACTGCAACACGTCCATATGACCGCTATCGTCTTCGGTCCAACCAAAGAATGACGTGAGGCCACCCTGTTGGCCGTTCCGGACCGGACGAACTCCCGAACTCTCCTTTCACGTGGGAAGGTTTAAGCGCATGGCCCAGGCCAAACCGCGAATGATCGCGTTTGGCCGTTTCGGACATGGTTTGCGCTTCACCCACCGTTCCGAACGAAAGTACTGACTTGAACTCTTTTACCGAACTCAATCTGTCGCAGCCGATCCTGAAAGCCTTGGCCCACGAAGGTTATGACAAGCCCACCCCCATTCAGGCCCGCGCCATCCCTGAGCTTCTGGCCGGTCGCGACCTACTCGGCATCGCCCAGACCGGCACCGGCAAGACCGCCGCCTTTGCGCTCCCCATCCTGCAGAAGCTGTCGGAGAAGCCCGACCGCGCTGCCCGTGGCACCTGCCGCGCGCTCATCCTGTCGCCGACCCGCGAGTTGGCCTCGCAGATCGCCGAGAGCTTCAAGACCTATGGCCGCAACCTCAAGGTTTCCCGCGCCGTGGTGTTCGGCGGCGTGTCGATCGGCAAGCAGGTTGAAATCCTGCGCGGCGGTGTCGACGTCCTCGTCGCCACACCTGGCCGTCTCGTCGATCTCATCGAACGCCGCGCCGTGACGCTGAACCAGGTTGAAATATTCGTTCTCGACGAAGTCGACCAGATGCTGGACCTGGGCTTCATCCACGCCATCCGCAAGCTCACCGCCATGTTGCCCAAGCAGCGCCAGAACCTGTTCTTCTCGCCCACCAAGCCCAAGGAGATCGCTGGTCTCGCCAATGCGCTGCTTTCCAACCCGGTGCGCGTCGAAGTAGTCGCCGTCGCCACCACCGTCGACACGGTGAACCAGAGCGTCATCCACGTCGATCCCGCCAACAAGGCCAAGCTGCTGTCCGAACTTTTGAAGGACAACAACATGACCCGCACCCTGGTGTTCACCCGCACCAAGCACGGCGCCGACAAGGTCATGAAGCACCTCTCCAACGCCGGGTTCACCGCCGCGGCGATCCACGGCAACAAGTCCCAGGCCAACCGCGAGAAGGCACTCGCCGGCTTCAAGCAGGGCAAGATCCTGGTGCTGGTGGCCACCGACATCGCGGCCCGCGGCATCGACGTCGATGCGGTGAGCCATGTCGTCAACTACGACCTGCCCTATGTGCCCGAGAGCTATGTCCACCGCATCGGCCGCACGGCGCGCGCCGGGGCCGAAGGCACAGCCATCGCACTGTGCACGCCCGAAGAGCGCGGGCTTCTCCGCGACATCGAGCGCACCATCCGTCAGGCGGTTCCGGTGACGGAGCATGCGCTGGGCTTGGCCAATGTGCAGTTGGGCCAGCCCGACCGCCACAAGCAGATGCAGCGCCCAGCCCAGGGCGCCAAGCGTCCGCATCGCGGGCAGGGTGATGCTCCCAAGAAGCGCGAATGGAGCCCGGTCCCCGCCGGTGAAGGCAAGCCCGCCGGCGACAACCGTAACCGCAACCATGGCGGCGGCAATCGCCCCCATGGCGCAGCCGGTGCCGGTGCGCCGAAGCGCTCAGGCGGCGGCAAGCCGTCATGG
>JBKJQD010000319.1:0-3010 GCA_046594125.1 Aestuariivirga sp. | reverse complement strand
GAGACCTTGCGGATCCGTTCGTCACGCACGTCAGATGTCATATGCGGCTTGTCCGTTTCGAGGATAGCGGCGGCCCAACCTTCTCCCTCCCCCTTGTGGGGAGGGCGGGGTGGGGGTGGCCAAGGTCTCGACTCGTGGACCCCCACCCCTAACCCCTCCCCACAAGGGGGGAGGGGATGATGCGGAGGCAACTTCTATCATGAAGCTCCAGGTCTCAGCGCTTGCCCTGCTTGGCGAGTTCGATCACCGAGGCCGCCGTGTCCTTGGTGACGAAGCCCGGCCCCGTCGGATAGTCGGCGATCGGCATGATCTTGTACTTCTTCCACAGGTCGAACATCGCCACCGGAATATAGCCCATGGCATATTGCTGGGCGTCGATGCCCCATTCCATCTTGCCGTCCACGGTGGCCTGCAGGATGGTTGGCGACAAGTCGAAGGTGCCGGTCTTTACTTTGCCGGCGAGGCCCAGTTCGTCGAGTGCCGCGAGCGTCGGTTCGGCACCGCTGGCCCCCACCGCCAGGATGAACTGCGTGTCGGCATGAGCCGTCATATAGGCGATGACGCGGTTCTTCATTTCAGTCGGATCGATCACCCCGTTCATCACCGGAACATCAACGCCCATGCCCTTGGCGAAGCCCCCACAACGGTCATCGAGGCTTGAATTGCCAACTTCATGGTTGGCGCAGACTGCCTTGGTGAGGCCAAGCGCCTTGATGCGCTCACCGGCCATGACGCCGGCCTGGAATTCGTCCTGGCCCATGAACAGCAAGCCGCCGAGGTCATGGGTGAGTTTCGAACCGCCCGAGTCGATGACGATGACCGGAATGCCCGCCGCCACCGCATTCTTCACCGGGCCGGAAAGGGCCGCGGCATCGGGAATCGACACCACCATGCCGTCAGGGTTCGAGGCAGTGATGGCATCGATCATCTGCGCCATCTTGGCCATGTCGAAGGTTTCCGGCGCCAGATATTCGGCCTTGACGCCGAGTGTCTTGGCGGCATCGTCCATGCCGTTCTTGACCACCGACCAGTAAGGGTCGCCGCTCTGGCCATGGGTGACGAACACGACGCGGGTTTCATCCGCCGCGGCCAATGTGGGCGCAGCCGACAAGAGTGTAAGCCCGGCAACGAGGCCGAGCACCGGTTTCATGAGTTTCGCTAGCGACAACATGTTTCCTCCTGTTGCAGTTCTCTGTCCCTCGCCTGCAGGTGAGGGCCAGACCGGCTGTGGCGTCTTGTTCTTCTGTGCGTCACAGCACTGGTTCCGTCGCGGGCAAACGCCGCCCTTTGATTTATGACCGCTTCATTGCTCCATACAATAGGGAAGTCCCAAAGCCGCGCCAGATAACCGATGTGACATGGCTCACGGCGCCTCCGCCTGTTGGCCGCGGCCCTCGGCATCGAATTTCTGGATATCGAGGGCAATGACATTGCGCAGGTCAGCTTCCTCCCGGCTCATGCCGCCCAGCGCCACACGCGCCGCGACACCGATGTTGTGAATAATGTCGTCGATCTGGGCCACCGTATGTTCGGGGTGCGTCGGCACCATCACCGTGCGGTTGAGAATTTCCAGCGATTTGGCACACATATCCTTGCTGTAGGTTTTGCGGCAAGGCGCATTGGCCGCCATGAGATAGGGGTTCATCGCCGGATGCGCGGCACCAGCGCCAATCAGCACCTGATCCCATTCGGTATAGGTGTGGCGCCCGGTTTTGCCGGCGATCACGCTCGGGAAAATGTCGATGAATTGCCCGGCGGCCTTGGCCGAGGGCAACGAATACATCACATGGGTGGCGCAGTCGTGAGCGGCGCTGTTCATCGGCGTGGGCTTGAGGCCGAGATTACCGAGCGACACCGTGCCCGCCAGTATCTTGCGCTTTTCGGCATGCATGGCTTTGACCATGCCGTCGAGCCGGTCGAGCTGCACGTTGAGGATGGCGCCCATCAGTTCCGAGGCCCGCGCCCCGCTGCCGGCGAAGGGCTTCTCCTCGTCATCGCGGCCGTTCCAGTAGAAGTGGCAGGGGTCGATGGCGCCGCGCACCCGCTTGGCCAGCCGGTCGTCGTTGACGGCAACGCCGCCGCCTTCGCCCGATGTCATGTTCTTGTAGTAGTTGAAACTGAAGGCGCCGATGTGGCCGATGGAACCGAACTTGCGGCCCTCATAACCGCCGCCCACACCCTGGCAGGCGTCTTCCACAACGATCAGCCCGCGCCGCTTGGCGATCTCCATGATCGCCTCCATGTTGCAGGCCGCACCCCACATGTGAACCGGGATCACGGCTTTGGTGCAGGGGCCGATGGCCGCTTCGATGGCGGCGGGATCGATGGTGATGCTGTCGTCGACGTCGATGATGACCGGAATGGCACCCGAGGCCAGCACCGACGTGGCGGTGGCCATGTAGGTGTGAGCCGGGATCAGCACTTCATCGCCGGGTCCGATCCCCACCGCAACGAGTGCAGCGGTAATGGCATTGCTGCCGCTGGCGGCAAGGGCAAAATGCTTGACGCCGAGATAGGCCGCATAGCGTGCTTCGAAACGGTCGCATTCCTGGCCGACGCCATAGCGGAACAAGGCCTTGCTGCGCACCACTTTGGCCAGCGCCTCGATTTCTTCCTCACCGGCGATATACATGATCGGCTCTCCCGTTCCATCGGCCAAGATATTTGCCGCCTGATTGGGTTTCAGCCTATAAGCAGAGTGGTTTCAGGTTTAGACCCAGATCGCGATGATTTTCGAGAACCACTATGTCAGTCAGCTTCCCACTTGAAGCCATCATCCTTGACCGCGCCGCCGCGGCCAACCTGCATCGTCAGCTTTACAGCCACCTGCGCGGTTTGATCGAGCGCCGCGTCCTGCCGAGCGGCGCCACGCTGCCCTCGACCAGGCTGCTCAGCAAGGATCTGGCCATCGGCCGCAATACCGTCATCACCGCCTATGACCAACTGGCGCTCGAAGGCTATCTGCTGATGCGGCGCGGCTCGCCGCCCTTGGTGATGGATCTTCCGACAC
>JBKJQD010000282.1:0-29660 GCA_046594125.1 Aestuariivirga sp. | reverse complement strand
TCGACGTGCATTTCGTTCACGACGCCATGGCCGATCCGCTGATCGGCGCCTTTCTCGACAAGATCGAGATCGAGGAAGTTGTACCCACTGTGCCACCGGTGCCCGGCACCAATCTCGATGCCTATTACCGCCTGATCGTCCGGCGCTTTTCCAATCCGAAGATTGCCGACACTATCCCCAGGCTGTGCTTTGACGGCTCCAGCCGTCAGCCGAAATTCATCATCCCCGTCATTGCCGATAACTTGAAGGCCGGCCGGAGTATCAGGGGGCTGGCGCTGGAATCGGCATTGTGGTGCCGCCATTGCGCCGGAACGACCGCCAGCGGCAAAGCTATCGCACCCAACGATCCCATGTGGGACAGACTGACGAATACCGCGCAGGCCGCCAGAAACGATCCCCTGGCGTGGCTCGCCATGGCCGATATTTATGGCGAGACTGGCAAGTCTCCCATCATGCGCGAGGCGTTTTCATCTGCCTTGCGGTCTCTCTGGGAACAGGGTGTTGAAGCGACCGTCAAGGCCTATCTCGCCGGTTGAACGCCAAATTCGGAGTATCAGATGTATCTCGAAAAGCTGAAGTTGAATGGCCGCGTGGCCGTGGTCACCGGTGCGGGGCAGGGCATCGGTGCCGCTTGCGCGCGCGCTCTGGGCGAAGCGGGTGCGACAGTTATAGTTGCCGATTTCATGCCCGACCGGATCGAGGCCAGCGTTGCCGAACTGCAAAAGCTCGGCATCAAGGCGCAGGGTGCCAAACTCGACGTCACAAAGTCGGCCGAGGTGGATGACGTTGCAGCCGCCCTCATCAAGACCCATGGCCGCGTCGACATTCTGGTCAACAATGCCGGTGTCGCCCGCAGCGACGTCAAGGCCGAGGACACCACCGACGCCCATTGGCGCCACCACATGGATGTCAATGTCGACGGCCTGTTCTGGTGCTGCCGCGCCTTTGGCCGCCAGATGCTGTCCCAGGGCAAGGGCGCCATCGTCAACATCGGCTCCATGTCCGGCTTCATCGTCAACAAGCCGCAGCCCCAGTCCTACTACAATGCCTCGAAGGCCGCGGTGCATCATCTGACGCGATCACTGGCGGCGGAATGGGCGCCGCGTGGCGTGCGCGTCAATGCCGTGGCGCCAACCTACATCGAGACGCCGCTCACGGCTTTCGGAATGCGCGAAAGCCCCGAGATGTACAAGACCTGGCTGGACATGACGCCGATGGCCCGCGTCGGCCAGCCCGACGAAATCGCCTCGGTTGTGCATTTCCTCGCCTCCGATGCCGCCAGCCTGATGACCGGATCAATCGTGCTGGCGGACGGCGGCTACTGCTGCTGGTAACGGCCCGCCGCACAAGAGCCTTGCGGTCTTGTGATCGCGCATTATACGTCCCTCCTTTGAGACGGGCGGAGCAACCGGTTCCGCCTGTCTCGCGCCATGGGATTTTAAAATGCTAGATTCACTTATTTCCGGCCCAGCCCTCCTTGCCCTCGGGCAAGTGGTGATGATTGACCTCGTGCTGGCCGGCGACAATGCCATCGTCATCGGCCTTGCGGCGGCGGGCCTGCCGCGCGACCAGCGCAACAAGGCGATCCTGGTTGGCATTATCGCCGCCACTGTCCTGCGCATCGCCTTTGCGAGTGTCGCCACCGAACTTCTCCAGATACTTGGACTTCTGCTGATTGGCGGCATTCTCCTGCTGTGGGTCTGCTGGAAAATGTGGAGGGAATTGACCGAAAGCCGCAAGCAGCGCATGCAAGCGCTGGAAGCGGTAAGTGGCGCGGACCTCGACGCCGACGGAGAAATTGCCTCTGGCGCGGCGCGCAAGACATTTACCCAGGCCGCCTGGCAGATCGTCATTGCCGACGTGTCCATGTCCCTCGACAATGTTCTGGCCGTTGCCGGAGCCGCACGCGAACATCCCACCGTTCTGGTGTTCGGCCTCATTCTGTCGGTCGGACTTATGGGTGCGGCGGCCACCTTCATTGCCAGGCTGCTGCAGAAACATCATTGGATCGCCTATGCCGGCCTGGCGATCATTCTCTACATCGCCCTCGAAATGATCTATCGCGGCGTGCTTGAAATCTGGCCGCTGGCCTGATGCCGTCGCTTGACTCGGGGCGCCGTCTCGGGTCAATCGCCGTTCCATGTCATTGCAACAGTTTTCACTCGCCGGGCGCAAGGCTCTGGTCACCGGCGCCAGCCGGGGTATCGGCCGGGCCATTGCGGAAGGATTGGCGGCGGCAGGCGCCGATGTCGCCATCGCGGCGCGCAATGATGAAGCTCTCGCGGACTGTGCCGAGACTATCCGCGGCCATGGCCGCAAGACCCGCGCCGTCATGATGGACGTGTCGGACGTTGCCAGTTGCAGGCGTGGTGTGGCCGAAGCGGCGGAACACCTCGGCGGTCTCGACATTGTGGTGAACAACGCCGGCGTGGAGCAGGTCTGCCCGTCGCTCGATGTCGAGGAAGACCTCTGGGACCGCATCGCCGATACCAATCTCAAGGGCGCTTTCTTTGTCTCGCAGGCCGCTGCCCGTACTATGATAGCTGGCACAATTCTCAATCTTTGCTCGCTGACCAGCGAACGCGGCATTGCCACCGCCGTTCCCTATGGCGCGTCGAAGAGCGGGCTTGCCGGCATGACCCGGGCCCTGGCGGTGGAGTGGGCGCCGCGCGGCATCAGGGTCAATGCGCTCGAGCCCGGATATTTCCGCACCGCCCTCACTGAAACATTCTATGAAAATCCAGCGTGGCGCCAAGCCATGCTGGCCAAAATTCCGATGCAACGCTTCGGCGAATTGAATGACCTGGTGGGCGCCAGCATCTTCCTGTGCTCCGATGCCGCTCGCTATGTTACCGGTGTCTGCCTGCCGGTCGATGGCGGAACCCTTGCCGCGCTCTGATGATGGACCTGACATGACTCCCAAGATCAATTTCCACGAACTGGCCAAGTTGTCACCCGCCCAGCGGACGAAACTTCAGCAGCGCACCGAGACCGATCTTTCGTCCTTCGAGGCTAAAGTCCGCCCCATCATTGACGCGGTCCGCGTCGAAGGCGACGAAGCACTCGCCCGCTTCGCCCGCGACTTCGACAAGGCTCCAGTCAAGGCTTCGGAGATTGCCGCTACTGATGCCGACTTCGCCGCCGCTGAAAAGGTACTCGACCCGAAAGTGCGCGAGGCCATGGAATTTGCCGCCCATTCGATCCGCAAGTTCCATCAGGACCAGATGCCGGAAGAGATGTGGCTGCATGAAATCCGCCCTGGCGCCTTCGCCGGAGACCGAACGCGCCCCATTCCTTCAGTCGCCTGCTACATTCCGCGCGGCAAGGGGGCCTTTCCCTCCGTCGCGCTGATGACCTCGATCCCGGCCAAGGTAGCGGGGGTGAAAGACGTCATCATCATCACACCTCCCGGACCCAACGGACAAATCGATGATGCAACACTCGCCGCCGCGCGCATGGCGGGTGTCAGCAAGGTGTTCAAAGCCGGCGGCGCCCAGGGCATCGCCGCCGTCGCCTATGGCACGCAGACGATCCCCAGGGCCGCCAAGGTCATCGGCCCCGGAAGCCCATGGGTCGCGGCGGCAAAGCGTCTCGTGTCGCATGTCATTGACACTGGCTCACCGGCAGGACCCAGCGAGGTCATCGTTTTCGCCGATGACACCGTTGATGGCGCCCTGGCGGGACTGGACCTGCTGATCGAAGCCGAACACGGTCCCGACAGTTCCGCCTACCTCGTCACCTGGAGCAGGCGCGTGGCGGAAGAGGCGCTCGCCGCCATTCCCGGATATTGGAAACAGATGGGCGAACAACGCGTGTCCTTTTCCTCGACCGTGCTGGGCGGCCCCATCGGCGGCATCGTGCTGGCCCGCGACGAGGACGATGCCATTGCCTTCTGCAACGAATATGCGCCGGAGCATCTCGAGGTTCTGTCCAAGGAACCCTTCGCCTATCTCGGCCGTCTCGAACATGCGGGTGAGATTCTGTTGGGCGAACATACGCCGACGACGCTGGGCAATTATGTGATTGGCCCCAACCATGTCCTGCCAACCAGCGGATGGGCGCGCACGGCGTCGGCGGTGTCGGTGTTCGACTTCATCAAGCGCACCTCCATTGCCTATGTCACCAGCAAGGGATACCCCGAATTGGCGAAGCACGCCCGCGCCCTTGCCACCTACGAAGGCTTCGAGGCCCACGCCAATGCCGTATCGGAAACCCGCGACCGCTTGCTGAAGCGTTGACGCGCATCCCGTTTTGATCTCAATTCCCATCCCGCCAACAAACTGAAAGGGTTGAACATGATCTGGACGCCGAACCGCCGTGACCTTCTGAAGGCCAGCGCCGCAACTGCCGCACTTGGCCTTGCGGGCCGCGCCGCCCGTGCCGAAGATATTCCGGCAACGCCTGAAACGGGTGACATCAAGATGGGCATCGAGCCGTGGCTCGGTTATGGCCAGTGGCACATCGCCGCCAAGAAAGGGCTTTTCGCCAAGGCGGGTCTCGGCAATGTCGAAATCGTCAACTTCAATACCGATGCCGATATCAATGCGGCCTTGGCCGCGGGCCAGCTTCAATGCGGCAACATCGCCACCCATACGGCGATGAACTTCATCGCCGCCGGTCTGCCCATCAAGATCGTGGCGCTGCTCGACATCTCGAAGACCGCCGATGCCATGGTCTCCGATGGCTCGGTCACCGACATCAAGGGTCTCAAGGGCAAGCAGGTGGCCTATGAGGAGGGCACCACCAGCGACATCCTGCTGAACTACGCCCTCTCACAGAACGGCATGACCATTGCCGATATCGAGAAGGTGCCGATGCCAGCGTCCGATGCCGGTGCGGCACTGATCGGCGGCAAGGTGCCGGTCGCCGTCACTTACGAGCCCTACCTCACACTCGCCATGCAGCAGAACCCGAAAGTCAGGATGATCTACAGTGCCGGCGAAAACCCCGGCCTCATCTCCGACGTCTTTGTGGTGCGCGAGGAATTCCTGAAAAACAAGCCGGGTCAGATCGTCGCTTTGCTCAGGGCCTGGGACATGGCCCTTGCCGATTACCGCGCCGACATGGGCGGCGGCCGCGCCATTATTTCGGAGGCCGTCGGCGCCAAGCCAGAAGAACTGGCCACCGCCTTCGACGGCGTCGTCTATTATTCGCTGGCCGAGAACAAGATCGAGCTTTCCGGAAACTTCACGACCAAAGTCATTCCAGAAGTTCACGCCGCGGCGCGCATCGCCGGCATCCTGCAGAAGGACGTCGATCTCTCCACGGCCATCGACGCCCGGTTTGTGGATGCCGCAACCAAGTAGGCCAACACCCCGGCGCGCCTTCGCGCTGGGCGGACGCATCACGACGGCGGAGTACCTGGGCATTGCCGCCCTGGTCTTCGCCGTCTTGGCGCTTGCCTGGTTTGGCTTCACGCTGGGAGGCTTCATCCGCCCATTGTTCTTGCCATCACCGGGGCAAGTCCTGTCGCGGCTGGCGGAGCTGTGGGCTTCGGGCCAGCTCTTTGCCGATATAGGCATCAGCATCTATCGCATCACCTTCGGGTTTTTCATTTCGACCATCGTCGCCTTGCCAATCGGTATCCTGATCGGCAGTTACCGGCGCTGGGAAGCGGCCATTGAACCCTTTGTCGATTTCATCCGCTACATGCCGGTTGTCGCCTTCGTGCCGCTCACCATCCTGTGGGCAGGAACCGGCGACGTGCAGAAACTGCTGATCATATTTATCGGCACATTTTTCCAGCAAGTGCTGCTGGTGATGGACAACGTGAAATCCGTGCCGCGCGATTTCATCAATCTGGGCCGCACCCTGCAAATGCCCGAATGGCGCATCCTGCAGCGCATCGTCATGCCATCGGCCATGCCCGCCATCTGGGATTCGATGCGCATCAGCCTCGGCTGGGCCTGGACCTGGCTAGTGGTTGCCGAACTGGTCGCCGCCACCTCGGGTCTCGGCTACCGCATCACCACGGCGCAGCGCTTTTTCCAGACTGACTTGATTTTTGGTTATCTGCTGATCCTCGGAATTCTCGGCCTCGCCACCGACCAGGCGATGAAATATGCCGGCCGCAAACTGTTCCGGTATCTCGATGTCCGCTGACAAGCTCGTTATCTCGGGCCTCGGCAAGACCTTCACCAGCGACCGGGGAGCGACTGTCGCTCTCCATGGTGTCGACCTGGCCGTGCGCCACAATGAATTCGTGGCGCTCGTCGGCACCTCGGGCTGCGGCAAGTCTACATTGCTCTCCATCGCCGCCGGTCTTGAAGCCCATGACGAGGGTCGCATCACCATTGATGGCGAGGACATTGTGGAGCCGGGGCTGGATCGCGGCGTGGTATTTCAGAGCTATACGCTGCTGCCGTGGCTCACCGCATTGCAGAATGTGGAGTTTGCATTGCGGGCCGCCGGAACCCCGCCACGCGATGTAACTCCGATTGCCCAATCTCATCTTGAGCTGGTCGGCCTGCAAGGTTTCGAGAAGGCCTATCCCGCCGAATTGTCGGGCGGCATGAAGCAGCGTGTCGCCATTGCCCGCGCCCTGAGTTACCGCCCCAGGATGCTGCTGATGGATGAACCCTTCGGCGCGCTTGATGCTCTCACCCGCCACCACATGCAGGAACTGCTGACCGGCATCTGGGAGAAACACCGGCTCACCGTTCTCTTCATCACCCATGATGTGGAGGAGGCCGTCTATCTGTCCGACCGTGTGGCGGTAATGACCAACCGGCCTGGCCGCATCAAGACCATCGTGCCCATCGATCTGCCACGGCCGCGACACTACGGCATGGTGGCATCGCCCGAGTTCCAGCGCCTGCACCGCACGGTACTCGATGCGATCCGCAGCGAGTCGCTCGTGGTGGCAGCACTTGGGGGTACACTTGCATGACAATCGTCCGGGCTGGTTCTGTCAGTAATTGCGCAGCAGCAGTTCCCGGGCTGTCGCCTCGTTGGTGATCAGCACGTTGCAATCGATCAGCTTGATGGCGCCGAGGAGGCACTCGACCTTCTCGTTGCCGCCCGAGGCGATCACCCGTGTTGGCACACCGCGCAGTTGTTCAAGTGGGATCGACATGACCCGGCCATTGACCGGATGGTCGACAATCTTGCCGTCGCGATCATAGAAGTTGAACAACAGGTCGCCCACCGCACCCATGCGCATCAGTCCAGCTCGCTCCTCATCCGCCACCAGATTGAACCGGAAGGCGGTCGAGGAGGGTGCCATGTTGCCGACGCTGAGGAGGGCGATGTCGAGCCGCTCGGCGCGGCGCAATACGTCACTCAAGCCGCAGCGCTCGATCAGCGCCTCGCGCGTGGCGGGCGAATCGACGACGGCGGGGGCTTGCAACAGATAACAGTCGGCCCCCACCATGCGGGCGAACTGCCAGGCGAATTCCGCCGGATTGAATTTCCGCGCCTGCACGATGCCGCCGAGCAGAGAAATGACTTGGACATTTTCCAGTTCGCGCGGTGCCAGGGTCTGCAGCGATTCGTAGAGTGTGGCACCCCAGCCCACCCCCACCGACATGTTGTCGGCCAGGGTATCCGAGACATACATGCCAGCCGCCACGCCGATCGACTTGGTGACATTCTCCGGCAGCGTCGGTTCGGGCACCACGACGGCGTCCTTGAAGCCGAAGGTTTTCTTCAATTCGGCCTCGAGTTCGAAGCATTCGGCAACTTCACCCTCGATCCATATCTTCACTTCGCGCTGCTTGATGGCTTCGTTGATATTGCGCACCACCGTGACCCGCCCGATGCCGAGTTTGCCGGCGATCTCGTTCTGGGTCAGGCCCTCGACATAATACATCCATGCAATGCGCATCCGGTTGCGGGCAATGCGGCCGGCACCGCGGTCGCTTGCCGCCATCTTGTTCTTGCGAACCGCTGGCTTTTCCAACATCGTGACCCCATTCCTCCCGCGGCAACGGGATGCAAATGAGAATGAAGGAAGATACAAAGATATACAAGCCAGCACTTTTGTAGCCTTGAAAACAGCGTCGCCTTCGCTACCACAAACATGCCAGCGGCATTTTTTACCAAGACTTTGTTTTTACCTGTTCCCTAACCCCTTGTTTAATTGTGCATCTGCGAAAGAATTGCTGCGGCGCCGCAAAACGAAACATTTGCATTCTGCAATGCTGTTTAGTAGTGTAATTAAAATCATGGCCGACAGTGCCGTTGGAGAAGTGCTGCTGCCGCATGAATGCCGTTGCCTCGTCTGGCCTGACGCGGCATCCCGGCACCAGAAAACAGGCCGATAAGATGGAGGACCCTTATGCTGAAAGTGAAATCGGGAGTGTTAACCCGCCGCTCGCTGCTGAAGTCGACTGCCGCGGCCAGTGCCGCTCTGGTTGCGGGTACAGGCGGCGTATCGCTGTTCAACGTGCGCAGCGCCTATGCGCAGAACCTGCCGAACCCGGCGGACGTTCTGGCCAAGATCAACGTCGGCACCATGGTGAAAAAGGAATACCGCGACCAGTACAAGCTCGGTGACAACGACGAGCTGTGGGATCCGAAGCGGGACTGGATTCGCACTGTCGACTGGGAAGCAATTCGCAAAGAGCATGCCGGCAAAACCGTGCGCTTCGCCATCGGTGCCGCCGACCGGGAATCGGCCCAGGATCAGATCGAACCTTTCGCGCAGCTATCGGGCATCAAGATCGAGCTCGTCGCCATTCCCGATGACTCGATGTACGACAAGGTCGTGGCCGAATTCCTCTCCGGCAACGCCAGCTTCGACGCCATCCAGTTCTTCTCGCCTTGGCTCGGCGACTTCGGAGCGCAAGGCTTTCTGAAGCCGCTCGACGAATATGTCGCCAAGTGGGCGCTGCCCTTCGATGACTTTTACGAAACCTACCAGCGCAATTATGGTCACTGGGCCGACAAGGGCATCCTCGGCATTCCCTTCGACTGCGACATCCAGCAGGTCCACATCCGTCCGTCGATCTTCAAGAAGATCGGCATCGATGCGGATCGCGTCAAGTCGATCCCGACCTATGACGAGATGATCCGTCTGGCACCGGAGTTGAACAAGGCCGAGAAGGGCGTCAGTGCCATTGGCATGATGTGCGGCCGCGGTTTCTGGGCGACTTACACCTGGCAGCACATCGCCGCGCAATATGGCCTGCAACTCTTCAACGACAAGTGGGAGCCCATCTTCAACGGCGATGCCGGTGTCAAGGGTCTTGAAACCATTGTGGCGCTCTCCAAGCACGCCATCGAAGGCATCGCCGCCGCCGACTGGCCAACCAACCGCGCCGCCTGGCTTGGTGGTCAGGTGGCTTGCAACATCTCGTGGCAGG
Source organism: Aestuariivirga sp. (assembly GCA_046594125.1). Classification (GTDB taxonomy): domain Bacteria; phylum Pseudomonadota; class Alphaproteobacteria; order Rhizobiales; family Aestuariivirgaceae; genus Aestuariivirga. Next base: position 20,355 of record JBKJQD010000282.1, on the reverse strand, counting down.
ACTCGGGCACCCAGGCCACGCGCGCTGACCAGAGCAAGGTCGGTGACGATGTACTTACCATCTATGAACCGCGCGTTGCAGGTGGCACCTATGCGCCGCCGAACATCGCGGGCTCGACCTCTTGCGTCACCGCCACATCGCCGGAACCGGAAGCGGCATTCCTCATGCTGGCCTACCTCACCACGGCGTCGATCATGGCGATGAACGAAGCCAACGCCAATGGTGTGGCGCCGGGTTACAAGTCGGTGCTGCACAATGAAAAGCTCCGCGCCGTGTCGCAGCCGGCCAAAGTCTGGTCGGAAGCCCTCGACTATGCCTGGTGCGCGCCGCGCCTGCCCAACGGTTTCCAGATTGATCAGGAAATCGGCTTCCTCATCAACAAGGTGGTCGTCGGTGAATTGAAGCCGAAGGAAGCCCTGGATCAGGCGGCGGCTAAGGTAAAGGATCTGATGACCAAAAACGGCTTCTATGCTGGCAAGGATCCGATGAACTACGCCGCCACCGAACCGGGCTTCTGGATCGGCAAGGGCAAGGCAGCGCCGTTCTGAAGTCTTGCTGACTGAAGTTCGACCTGCAATCACGATGTCCGTCATGCCAGCTTTCGCTGGCATGACGGATAAATAATTCACAGGCTGCAACTCCGATGACCGGCGCAACACTCACCCTCCCACGCAGAGCCCCACGCCGCCGCAGTCCCTTCCGGCGCAAGCTTTTCCCATATCTCCTGGTCGGACCCGCCGTCGTCTATCTTCTGGCCATCACCCTCTACCCCGGCATATTTGCCATCTGGCGCAGCTTCTATGCCGGCCGTTTCAAGCTTGAGCCAGTAGGTTTCCAGCAATATGCCGACCTTTTCGCTGACTCGTCCTTCTGGCACAGCCTGTCGAATACGGTGCTCATTGGTGGCGTGACACTGGCAATTGAATTTGTCATTGCCTTGACACTGGCAGCGCTGGTCTATCGCGATACCTTGGTGCGCGGCTGGCGCATCCTGTTCCTGTTGCCGATGCTCTTCATGCCTTCGGCGGTGTCTTTCCTGTGGAAGCTGCTGTTCAACGATGGCCGCGTCATCAGTGATCTGGCCCGGCGCATCGGCCTTATTGACGGCAACATCGATTTCATGGGTTACACTTGGCCGGCCCGCGCCGTGCTGATCGTCACCGATGTCTGGCAATGGGTGCCGTTTCTGTTCATCATCTTCGTCGCGGCCTTGCAGGGCCAGGACAAGGAAATCGAGGAGGCGGCGCGGCTTGATGGTGCCCGCTGGCGGCAGATTTTCTTCGCGATCTCGCTACCCATGATGCGCCCGGTCATCGCCGTGGCGCTGGTGCTGCGCGGCATCGACATCCTTACCATGTTCACGCCCGTCCACGTCATCACCCAGGGTGCCCCTGCCGGTGATACCGAAACGGCAAGTTATTTTATTTACCGCACGGCCTTCAAAAGCTTCGACTTCGGTTATGCCTCGGCGGCCTCGGTCGTGGTGCTGGCGATCACCGTCATCCTCGCTCAGACTTTTGTGCGCCGCGTCTTCAAGTCGGGACGCGACTGATGTCCAGCCGCTCGCAATTTTCGGTTCTGCGCACCGCCATTCTCGCGGCCTGGGGGTTGTTCTGCCTCTTGCCCATCATCTTCTTCGCGTCAATTGCGCTGCGCCCGCGCAATGAGATCATCGCGCCCGAGCCCATCTATTTTCCGACGATCTCCATCGAGACCTGGGCCAAGATATGGGCCGAGTGGCCCATCATGACCTATTTCATGAACTCGGTGATGGCGGTCGCTGGCAGTGTCATCATCTGCCTGGTGCTCGGCATCCCCGCCGCCTATTCGCTCGCCCGCTACTCCTACAAGGGCCGCGAAGACATCGGCTTCTATATTCTCTCCACCAAAATGATGGCGCCCGCCGCCGTGGCGATCCCGATCTTTTTCCTGTTCCGCGCCATGGGCCTGCTCGACACCGTCTGGGCGCTGATGCTTGTCTATGCCGCGATGAACCTCTCAATCGTCGTGTGGATCATCCGCTCCTACATGCTCGACATTCCCCACGAGATCGAGGATGCGGCGCGCACTGATGGCGCCTCCGATCTCCGCATCCTGTGGTCGATCATCATTCCCATGTGCCTGCCGGGCATTATCACGGCCGCTGTCATTGCCGCGATCTTTGCCATGAATGAGTATCTCTTCACCTTGATCATCGCCACCCAGAAGGCCTATCCGCTCTCGGTGGCGCTGGCCAATTTCTCCGGCGGTTCCGACGGCATCATCTACAATGCGATTGCGCTGGTTGCCTTCCTCGCCTTCTTCCCGATCCTGGTGCTGGTCATCCTGATCCAGAATCATTTGTCGCGCGGCTTGACGATGGGGGCTGTAAAGGGCTGATATGGCTGCATGACAACTGCTTCGCGAACCGCCGGTGGATTTGCCGCCCATGCCGTATGTGCCGCCGCTGGTGTGCGTGACGGTCTCCGCGCCGCGCAATTCTATGTGCGCGACCTGTCCAATGCAGATCACTATGCCGGAGGCGAACAAGGCAAAGTGCCATTTCTGTCGCGCGCCGTGGGGCAACTGGCCCGCCTCGCCGACCGCTTCATGAGCTGGAGCGCCAATGTGGCCATCGCCGTGCTGCTGCCCGGCTGGCGCAAATTGCCATCGCCCTTCACGCCGGGCCTCATGCATGAGGTGGCGCGCGGCATCCGCGAGAACAGCCTCGTGCACAATCCGCTGTTCAACGCTTATTTCTTCCGCGCAGCGATCCACATCGTCGAGCGCTATTCGGCACCGCCCTATCTGATCCTCGAGCACCGCATTGATGCGGCGCGGCGGGGCTTGGCCGCCATGCCGGAAACGGCGGCCGGCGAAACCGAATTCCTCGCCCGCATCCTGATCGCCCTGGCGGAGCAGGGGCCAATTGCCCGCATCGGACCGATCGCCGGCCACAACCGCTTCTTCGCTTTGGCTGACCCCAATATCGCGGTCAATGCCATTGCCTGTGTGGCGCTGCTTTTCGCCGAGGACGGCAAACCCACCGAGGCCATCAACGAAGAAAAGTTTTTCGCCGTCACCGGCGCGCTGATTGGCCAAAGGCTCAATGCTATTGCCGGCCTCGTGGCAAGGGCTGACGTGCCCGGGCTGGCGAAAGAACTCGCCGACATCAAGTCGGCTTATTAGAGCGCGGCATTGTCGAAGCCTAACCCTTCCGGGTCTTCGTTGTCTTCATGAAGTTCAGCGTATGGGCGAAGGATTCAACACCAGCCTGTGACCCAAGTCCCGTGGCGTTGAGCGCCGACGTCGCCTGCGCGAAGCGCACCGTGGTTTCGGCATCGAAGCCGTGTACCAGACCGACAGCAAAGCCGGAATCAAAGGCATCGCCGCAGCCGCAGGTGCATTTCACCTGAACGTCAAAGGCGGGCATTCTGAAGGTGGCGCCTGATTTGTCATGATAGTAGGCGCCATCGCCACCAAGCGTGAAGACGCAGGCGCTGACACCCAGGTCGAGAAAGTATCGTGCGGCATCGCCCAAATCAATGAGGCCGGTCAGTGCCTGGGCCTCCTCGATCGACGGCATGAAGTAATCCGTATACGGAAGAACACTGGCGACGGCTGGCATGTCATCAGGCGATCCGGCGAATATATCCGCCGTGGTCATCGCACCATTGGCCTTGGCCGCCTTCATCACTTCAGCGGTCCGGCCTTTGTCCATGGCATGCATGAGGCCGACGCCGCCGGCATGGAACACCAGGGCGTCGGTTACCGTGGGGATCATTGCATCGCTGACGTAAAAGTCGCCGGTTGCGCCTTTCATGTGCAGCGCCGGGCGCGATCCGTCAGCCCTTGTGGTGACGATCGAGGATGACGTCTTCCAGCCCTTCTGGCGCTGCATGGTTGAGGTGTCGACGCCGAAATGTCGAAGGCGCTGGAGCACCCAGTCACCCATGAGGTCTTCGCCGACGCCGCCCACCGCCAGCGTCTTGAGGCCCATCTTGGCGGCGGCGATGGCCGCGGTTCCGGCGGCACCTGAAACGGCAAGTGTCAGTTCATCGATGAAGTTGCAGCCGCCGCCATCCGGAATCTCCGTAAAAGGCCAGCCCAGGCAATCGAAGGTAATGAACCCCATGGACGCATAGTCGTAACTTGCCACTTTCGGCCTCCTTTGGCAGTGCCCTGCGTCTGGTCTTATGCCAGCATCAGCAGGGGGTCTTCAATGAACCCGCGGAACACTTGCAGCAGTTCCGCGCCAACCGCACCGTCGACTACCCGGTGATCGCAGGATAGCGTGCAGGTCATCTGGGTTTTCAGCACCGGCTTGCCATCCACCGGCACGAAGCGCCCGGTTCCCTCACCCACGGCAAGAATTGTCGCATGCGGTGGGTTGATGATCGCCGTGAATTGCTCGATGCCGAACATGCCGAGATTGCTGATGGCTGTTGTCCCGCCCTGATATTCGGCGGGGGCCAGCTTGCGCTGCCGGGCGCGCGCCGCGAGGTCTTTCATTTCGGTCGAGATGGCGGAGAGTGTCTTGGTTTCGGCGGCGCGCAGCACCGGTGTGAACAATCCGCCTTCGACGGCCACCGCGACACCAACATCGCTGCTGTGGTGGCGCAGGATGCTGTCCTCGGTCCACGTCACATTGGCGGATGGCACGCGCTGCAATGCCATGGCCAGCGCCTTGATGACGAAGTCGTTGATCGACAGCCGCCATACAGGCGTCTTTGCGGCATCAAGCGGGGCTCGCGCGTTGAGCGACTGGCGCGCCGCAAGAAGTGCGTCGAGCGTGCAGGGAACCGACAGATAGAAATGCGGAACTGTCTGCTTCGAATGCGAAAGCCGCTGCGCGATAGTGCGGCGCATGCCCTCGATGGGCTGGATGTCGAAACTGCCCGGCGCATAAAACCGCTTTGCAGAATCGTCGATAGCTACCGTCGATGCTGTGGCCCTGGTGTCCAAGTTCTTGCGAACGTCGTCCGCAACGATGCGGCCGCGCGGCCCGCTGCCTGCTATGGCGGCGAGATTGATTCCCGTCTCGCGCGCCATGCGCCGTGCCAGTGGCGTGGCGCGCAAACCCTCGGCGGGCGCTAGCGCTTCCAACTTTGCCGCCGTAATGGTGGGGGGACTTGCAACCTGCTGTGCGGCAGGAGTCCTTGTGGCCTGGACAGTGATGGCCTCACCCGCCGCATAGATGAACGCCACGGCACTACCCACCGCGGCGGTCGCCCCTTCGCCCACCAGAATGTTGCCCAATGTACCCGACGCTGGCGCTTCGATTTCCATCGCCGCCTTGTCGGTTTCGATCTCGAACAGTGCGGCACCTTTGGCTACGGCATCACCGTCACGGACGTGCCATTTGCTGATTTTCGCCGACACCATGTCCATGTCGACACGCGGCAGAATGACTTCAACCGGCATAGCCTTACATCCTGCCGGTCACGAGCCGTCGCATCCCCTCGACGATCCCCGGAACTTGCGGAACGGCGGCCTTCTCGAGTTCGGGATTATAGGGGATTGGCGAGTCCGCCCCGCCCAGCCGCAGGATTGGCGCGTCGAGATAATCGAAGGCTTCGCTTTCGGCGATCATCGCACTGATCTCGGCACCAATGCCGAGTGTCTTGACGCCTTCGTAGACGACCGCCAGCCGCGTCGTCTTCTTGACACTTGCGATGATGGTGGCCGTATCGATGGGGCGCAGGGTGCGCAGGTCGATCACTTCGAGGTCGATGCCTTCGCCACGCAGAATTTCTGCCGCCTCAAGCGAGCGATGCACCATGATGCCGGTGGCAACCACCGTGGCATGCTTGCCCTGGCGCCGCACCAGCGCCTTGCCAATCGGAACGCGGTAGGGTTCTTCGGGAACCTCGCCCTTCATCTTGTAGAGAAGCTTGTGCTCGAAGACCATCACCGGATCAGGATCGTCAATGGCCGACAGCAACAGGCCCTTGGCATCGTGAGGCGTTGCGGGCTGCACCACCTTGAGTCCTGGAACATGGGCAAGCCAGGCCTCCAGAGACTGCGAATGCTGGGCTGCGGCGCCAGTGCCTGAACCCGCCGGAAAGCGCATGACCAGCGGCACGGAAACCTTGCCGCCCAGCATGAAGCGCAGTTTGGCTGCCTGGTTGACGATCTGCTCCATGGCGAGAGTCGCGAAATCCGAGAACTGGAACTCCAGCACTGGCCGGCATCCGGCCAGCGCCGCGCCAACGGCAACGCCTGCCTGGCCGAGTTCGGAAATCGGCGCGTCCATCACCCGATCCTCACCGAAGCGATGAACAAGATCGCCCGTCACCTGGAAAGCCCCGCCGTAAACGCCGATGTCCTCACCCATGAGGAACACACGCTCATCGGCGGCCATAGCCTGACCCAGCGCTTCCTGTATGGCCTGCGCATAACTCAGTTCGCGGACAGCACTCATGCCGCAGCTCCCGGCGTATAAACGTCGCGCGTCACTTCACCGACATCGGGATTGGTGCCGTTGCGGGCGAATTCGATGCCTGCGGTGATCTCGGCTTCCGCCGCGGCGCGCATACTGTCAACCTCGTCCTGATGCACAATCCCGTGCGTCATCAATTCACTTTCAAATAATGGAATCGGATCGCGGGCCTTCCACTCCTCAATTTCTTCCTTGCTCCGGTAGCGGTTGCGGTCGCTGCGCGAATGGCCGCGCGTGCGATAGGTCTTGCACTCGATCAGCGTCGGGCCGTTTCCGCCCCGCGCATGGGCGGTGGCGGCCAGCACCGCTTCGGCGACATCGGCAATGACGTTGCCATCGGCAATAACCCCCGGCATGCCGTAGGCCGATGCTCGGTCAGCGACATTGGCCACCGCCATCGACCGCGCCGTTGAAACCGACATGCCATAGCCATTGTTCTCGCACACGAACAGCACCGGCAGCTTCCAGATCGCCGCCATGTTGAGGGCCTCGTGGAAAGCGCCTTCATTGGTGGCGCCATCGCCGAAGAAACACATGGAGATGTCGTCGCGCTTCTGTTTCTTGATGGCCAGCGCCGCGCCCACCGCAATGGGAATGCCGCCCGCCACGATGCCGTTGGCGCCGAGATTGCCGGTTGCCACATCGGCAATATGCATCGAGCCGCCGCGGCCCCGGCAATAGCCTTCTTCCTTGCCGAAAAACTCAGCGAACATCAGCTTCGGATCGGCACCCTTGCCGATGCAGTGGCCATGGCCGCGATGTGTGGAGGTGATGTAGTCGGTGGTGCGCAGCGCCATCGTCGAGCCCACGGCAGAGGCCTCCTGGCCAATCGACAGATGCATGGTGCCGTGGATGAGGCCGCGCATGTAGGCTTCTTCCGCACCTTCCTCGAAGCGGCGGATGAGATACATGCGGCGCAATGCTTCCTTCAATGCCGGTCCGTCGAAGCGCTGGTAGAACGGGCGGATATTGCCGCGAGATTCGATGTTCATGCACCCAGAACTTTCAGCATGTCATCCTGGCGCTGGCGCAATGCTACGATGCGAGCGCTGCCATCGGGAGCCGTGTTGGCCGCGGTAAGCAACGCACCCTTTTTGATTGGCGCCGTGACGCTGCCGCCTTCGAGAAGGCCGCAGGGCACGGCCTTTGCCGCCGCTGCATCCTGCCGCGTCATGATCCAGGCCCGGTAGGTGTATTCGCCAAGCGCATCCAGCTTGTCGCCTGGCTTCAGATCCTTCTTGGCCACGGCGCAGACTTCCGCGGTTGGCACATCGAGTGGCTGCATGTCTGCCGTACCATAGAGAACAGCTCTGGCGCAGGATAACGGAACCTCAAGGCTGGTCAGGTGATAGGGACGGTAGAACTTGTAATAGGGGCCAGCCCCCAGCTTAAGGTCATGCATGCGCTCGCGCACCCGGGGATGCGCCATCTCGGCGATGACAAAGACGCCGGGTGCGACGCCTTTGCCGATCGAATAGTCGACGACACCCTTGCGCGTCAACAAACCGCCATCGGCGACAGGGCACAGCACCTTCTCCAGATCGGCAAGCGATGCGGCGGGGCCGTGCATTCCGGGACAGTCGGGCACCAGACCGGTTGCATTGGCGATAGCGGCCATTTCCACCATGGTCTTGGATCCATCGACGAATTCCACCAGCATGCGCGGGTTCATGTTGCGGCGCTTGGCTTCGTCCATGTAATCGATGGGTGTAGCGTCGATGTTGAGGGGATTGTTCTTGCCCTTGCCCGCCGCGACGATGGGGTAGCCGAGACCGGTGACGAAATTGATCAGCTCCATGCAGGAACTAGGCTCGTCGCCAGCGCCCAGCGTATAGACCACGCCAAGGCGCCGCGCCTCGGCCTGCAGATAAGCACCGATGGTGACATCGGCCTCGACGTTCATCATCACCAGATGCTTGCCATGCTCCATGGCCGTGAGGCCAATCTCGGCGCCAACCGCCGGTTTCCCGGTGGCATCGATCACCACATCCACCAGGCCGCTCCTGCACACCATCTGTGCGTCCTGGGTGATTGCCGTCTTGCCGCTGGTAATGACACTGTCAAAGCCGGCAGCATTATCGGCCACGGCGAAGGCTTCATCGGGCCGCCCCGCGATGCGCAAGGCTTTTCGGGCGGCGTCCAGATTAATCTCGGCGATGGCCGACACGGTGATACCCGTCATCTGCTCGCACTGGGTGACGATGTCGGTGCCCATTTCACCTGACCCGATCAGCCCGACGCGGATTGGACGGCCGGTCTTTTCAAGCCTGCGCTTCAGGTCCGCGGCAAGACCGGTGACGGCGCCGATGGTCTGCGGCGCACCCCGGTGCAAATGAGAAGCTGCGTGAGCCGCCATGCGGGCCTCCGATCTGAGTTTTGACAAATAGATACTTTTGTTCTACTGTATGTCAATAAGTATTGTTAGTGGTGATTAGCAAGGAAAAATGCGCCGCAATTCGTGATTTCGATGTTGCGCCGCACAAATTTTATTATCCGGGGCCGCCGCATTGATCCTGCCGTAGCTCTAATATGCGAGTAAATACGAAACAAATGAATTCATTTATTGAAAGTGTTTCATTTTTATGGAATTCATGGGCGGGTTGAGAACGGAAGCAGCATGGCATCGATCAGTCTCAAGAAGATTTCCAAGTCCTGGGGTTCGGTGGTTGGCGTCGATGCCATCGACCTTGAGATCAGGGACAAGGAATTCATGGTGTTTCTGGGGCCATCGGGCTGCGGCAAGACCACCACCATGCGCATGATAGCCGGGCTCGAGGACCTGACTGGCGGTGAGATCCTCATCGACGGCGAGCGGGTGAACGACGTCGATGCCCGCGACCGCGATGTTGCCATGGTGTTCCAGAGCTATGCACTTTACCCCAACATGTCGATCTACGAGAATATCCGCTTCCCCCTGCGCATGCGCGACGTGCCCAAGGCCCAGCATGACAAGCTGGTGCGCGAAGCCGCCGAAATCGTCGAACTGGGCGAATTGCTGGACCGCAAGCCGCGCGCCCTTTCGGGCGGCCAGCGCCAGCGCGCCGCTTTGGCCCGCGCCGTGGTCCGCCACCCGCAGGTCTTCCTCATGGATGAGCCGCTGTCAAACCTCGACGCCAAGCTGCGGCTCACCATGCGCGGCCAGTTGAAGCACATCCAGCGCAAGCTCGAGACCACAACGATTTACGTTACTCACGACCAGATCGAGGCCATGACGCTTGCTGATCGCATCGCCATCATGAACAAGGGCAAGATCCAGCAACTGGGCACGCCTGACGAAATCTATAACGACCCGGTGAACATCTTCGTTGCGGGCTTCATCGGCTCCAACCCGATGAATCTGATCAAGGGCGATGTCGGCAACGGCACCTTTGAAGGCGCGGGCACCATCGTGCCCGGGGCCGGCAAGGGCAATCGCAAGAATGTCATTCTGGGTGTCAGGCCGGAGGATGTCAGTATCGCTGAGCCGGGCAAAGGCCACATCAACTCCACCCTGTTCTCGATGGAACCGACTGGTGATCAGACCCTGGTTGCCGCCTATGCCGGAGAGCAGCTGGCCATTGCCAAGGGCCCGCGCAACTTCCGCCAGGGCGCCGGTACGCCCATCTCCTTCAACGTGGCACCGGACCGCGTCTACCTCTTCGATGCCGAGAGCGGCAACCGCCTGTAGCACTCAATAAACAATTACGCTGCGGATCGACTTGCCGCTGTGCATGAGGTCGAAGGCGTCGTTGATTTTGTTGAGCGGCAGGATGTGAGTAATCATCGGGTCGATCTCGATCTTGCCGTCCATGTACCAGTCGACGATCTTCGGCACATCGGTGCGGCCGCGCGCACCGCCAAAGGCCGTGCCGCGCCACGAGCGCCCGGTGACCAGCTGGAAAGGCCGTGTCGAAATTTCCTGACCGGCACCCGCCACGCCGATGATGATCGCTTGGCCCCAGCCCTTGTGGGCACATTCCAGCGCCACGCGCATCACCTTGACGTTGCCGATGCATTCGAAGGTGTAATCCGCGCCGCCCTTGGTCAAATCAACCAGATGGGCGACGAGGTCGCCCGTCACCTTCGACGGGTTGACGAAGTGCGTCATGCCAAAGCGCCGGCCCCATTCTTCGCGGGCATCGTTCAGATCGACACCGGCGATCATCGCCGCACCCGCCAGCCGCAGGCCCTGAATGACATTGAGCCCGATGCCGCCCAAGCCGAACACCACGCAGTTGGAGCCAACCTCGACCTTCGCCGTATTGATCACCGCGCCGACACCCGTGGTGACGCCACAACCGATGTAGCAAATCTTGTCGAAGGGTGCGTCCTCGCGCACCTTGGCGAGTGCGATCTCGGGCAGTACCGTGTAGTTCGAAAAGGTGGAGCAGCCCATGTAATGGTGCACCATCTTGCCTTTGTACGAAAACCGCGAGGTGCCGTCAGGCATCTGGCCGCGGCCCTGGGTCACGCGGATTTTCTGGCAGAGATTGGTCTTGGGGTTCAGGCAGTAGTCGCACTCGCGGCATTCCGGCGTGTACAGCGGAATGACGTGATCGCCTTTATTCAGCGAAGTAACTCCCGGCCCCACGTCGACTACCACGCCCGCGCCCTCGTGCCCCATGATGGCCGGGAACAGTCCTTCGGGATCGGCACCTGAAATGGTGAAATCATCGGTATGGCAAACGCCGGTTGCCTTGATCTCGACCAGCACCTCGCCCGCCTTCGGGCCTTCCAGATCGACATCGACGATCTCCAGCGGTTTTCCAGCTTCGAAGGCAACGGCGGCACGGGATTTCATGGGGGCATCCTTCCTGAATCGAGCGTCCTTCATGTTTCTTATAGGCAGCGCACTGGATTTTCCAGATATTGCGTGGGTTAGTCCTTCAGTAATTCGCGGGCGATGATGCTGCGCTGGATCTGGTTGGTGCCCTCGTAGATCTGGGTGATCTTGGCATCGCGGTAGAGGCGTTCCACCTCAAACCCCCGGATGTAACCGGAGCCGCCGAATACTTGTACCGCATTGGCTGTGTGCTGCACCGCCGTATCGCTGGCGAAGCATTTGGCGATGGAACAGTCCATGGTGGCGGGAAGCCCGGCATCCATGGTCATGGCGGCGCGATGCACCAGGGCGCGGGCGGCGGTGATGTCCTTTTTCATGTCGGCCAGCATCCATTGCAGGCCCTGGTTTTCAGCAATGGCCTTGCCGAATTGCTTGCGGGTCTTGGCATAGTCCAGTGCTGCTTCGAGTCCGGCCTGGGCAATGCCCACGGCCAGCGCGCCGATACCAATGCGGCCCTTGTCGAGCACGCTCATCATGATATGGAAGCCGCGGTTCAATTCGCCGAGCAGGGCGTCGCCGGGCAGCGCCACACTATCGAAATGCAGCGCGCCGACGGGCGAGGCCCGCTGGCCCATCTTCTTTTCCTTCTTGCCGCGCGAAACTCCCGGGGCGTTGAGATCGACGATGAAGATCGACATGCCGCGATGGCCCGCCGCCGGATCGGTACGCGCCAGCACGTAACCGTAATCGGCAACGGGCGCATTGTGAATCCATATCTTTGAACCCGAAAGCTTCCATCCGCTGCCGTCGCGTAGCGCCTTGGTGCGGATGCCGGAGACATCGGTGCCAGCCTCCGCTTCGGTGATGCAATAGGCAACGCGTTTGCGCGCCGCCAGCACGTCGCCCAGATAGGCGTCGCGCTGGGCTGCTGTTCCGTGTACGGACAAAAGCGTGCCGATCAGTTCGACAAGCCCGCACTGGTCGGCAATCGAGGCATAGCCGCGCGACAGCTCTTCCATCACCAGCGCGTAGGACAACGCATCGAGGCCCGCACCGCCGAAATCCTCGGGCACAGTGATGCCGAAAAGGCCGAGCCCCGCCATTTCCTGATAGACGCCGGCGGGAAAGGCCTCGGTGTCATCGAGTTCGACCGCCTTGGGCCGTACCCGCTCCTCCGCGAAGCGCCGCGCCGTTTCGCGGATTTGGCCATAGATGTCGCCGGACAGTTTGGGCGTGGGGATGATCGCGGTGAAGTCCGTCATGGCACTCTCTTTACCAGCCGAAGAATAGTGTCGAGGTTGAAGGCAAGCCTTGCTTCGAGATTGTCCGGCGCCATCAGGTCGCGTTCGAAGATGATGGAGCCGGTGAACCTGTTGGTGAAGTAATAATAGCCGATCGCCGCGATGGTGATGTTGAGCTGCACGGCGTCGATGCCATCGCGAAACACCCCCGTGGCAACACCGCGATCAAGAATGGACTTCACCATTTGCACGAACTGGCTGCTTACCCGGCGGATTATTTCAGAACGCTTGAGGTGTTTGGCGTGATGCAGGTTCTCGCTGTTGACCAGCGTCAAAAACTCCGGGTGATCGAGATAATATGTCCAGGTGAAATTCACCAGCCGCGAGATTGCTTCTTCTGGCGGCAGTTCATCGAGGTGGAGATTCTGCTCGGCCGTTCGGATGCCGGTATAGGCCGCCTCCAGCACCGCTGTGAACAACTGCTCCTTGCTTCTGAAGTAGTGATAGATCATGCGCTTGTTGGATTTCGAGCGCAGCGCAATTGCGTCAACCCGTGCACCGCCAAGCCCCTTGCGGGCGAATTCCACCGTCGCCGCGGCGAGAATTCGCTTGCGCGTCTGGCCGGCATCGCGGGGCATGGCATCGTGCGTCTTCATAGTCTCGGACAATCTTCCAAACACAGGGGAGGGGTCTTGACTCTGCCCTAGAATGCAGTAACTAGTTAGTGCAGTAAAGGCCAAAAATCGGGAGGATGATATGACTGCCACGACGAAGCAATCTCTGAACCTGAATTCCCGCCTGAACCGGCGAACGGTGCTGAAAGGTACGGCTGGCGCTGCGGCAATCGGCGCCATGGGAAGTTCATTCCCGATGCCTGCCATCGCCCAGGAAACCACTTGGACGCTGGCCAATTCCTTGCGTTCCGTCGCCAATCCCTATCATGCAACCTTTGCCAAGGGCGGCGAGAATTTCGCCAAGTCCATCGGCGCCAAGTATGAAGTGCTGGTAAGCGAGGGCAATTCCGAGAAGGCCATTTCCGACATCAAGGCGCTGCTGCAACGCACCGGCGGCAAGCTCATTCTCAACGTCGACCCCAATGACTCGCCAGATGCCCGCGTCATCGTCGAGGAAGTGAAGAAGGCCGGTGGCTTCGTCGTCACCCAATGGAACAAGCCGGACGATCTGCATCCGTGGGATTTCGATCCGAATTATGTGGCGCACATGTCCTTTGATGGCGTGCCGACCGCCGAAGCCATCGCCAATGAACTGTTCAAGGCCTTCGGCGGCGAAGGCGGCATCGTGGCGCTGGGCGGCATTCTCTCCAACGTGCCCGCAATCGAGCGTAAGTTTGGCCTCGACAACGCCATCGCCAAGACCAACGGCAAGGTGAAGCTGCTCGACTTCCAGCCCGCCGACTGGAATGAGCAGAAGGCCTTCGACATCACCCAAGCCTGGCTCACCCGTTTCGGCGACGATGTGAAGGGCGTCTTCGCCGCCAATGACGGTATGGGCATGGGCGCGCTGGAAGCGCTGCGCCAGAACGGCTTGGCGGGCAAGGTTCCGGTGGTCGGCATCGATGGCATCGACGCCGCCGTCAGGGCCATTGAGGCAGGCGAATTCGCCGGCACCATCGCCTGGGATCCGTTGTGGACCGGCGGCATGGGCCTGGCCATTCCCTACGCCCATGTCACCGGCAAGATCGACATCGCCAAGGAAGGCCACGAACACCGCGAATTCTACGGCACCGGCATCGTCGTCACCAAGGAGACGGTCGCAGCCTACAAGAACAATCCGCCCAAGACCGATTTTGCCGATCTCTGGGGCAAGGCCACCGGCCAGATCCAGTATCGCAAGTAGCGCTCTCTTCGCATTCAACACTGGCCGGGTGCTCAGCACCCGGCTATTCTTGTGACCTGAAGTCGAAGCGGAGTGCGCCTCGTGAAGCCCCCATCTGCGGCGAGCGCTACCTATCTCAGGCACTGGCGCCGCTGGGCACCGGTCGCCGTGCTGCTTGCGCTATGTATCCTCATCAGCCTGTTTAACGGAAACTTCGTCAGTTTCTCGAACCTGGTCCGCCTGCTGAGCTCGGCCTCCATTCCGCTGGTGCTATGCATGGGGGCTACCTTCATCATTCTCATGGGCTCCATCGATCTTTCGGTGGAGGGCACCGTGGCCCTCACCGCGGTGATGGTGAGTCTGCTCGTCACCAATGACATTTCATCCTATGCCATCGGCCTGTGGGCAGTGCCTCTGGCGGTTGTTGCCGGCGGCGTCATGGGACTCGTCAACGGCCTCCTGCACGTGAAGCTCAAGACACCGTCCTTCATGACCACGCTCGGCGTTGGCTTTGCCGGCGTCGGCATCGCCATGGCGATCCTCGGCGGCGACACGGTGCGCATTTCCGATCAGACTTTCCGCTTCCTGTCATTGGGCCGCGTTCTCGGTTTTCCCATGTCGGTATGGATCGCCTTTGCCGCCGTGGCGGTGGCCTATGTCATCCAGGAGCGTACCAGGCTTGGCCGCTGGCTCTTCGCCATTGGCACCGACGAAATGACGGCGCGCCACGCGGGCATTCCCATCGAGCGCACCCGCATCACCATCTTCGCCGTGGCCGGATTATTTTACGGCATGGGCGGAGTCCTCGCTGCGGCCCAGTTCGGGCAGGGCCACGCGCTGATCAGCCAGGGCCGTCTTTTCACAACGATTACCGCCGTCGTCGTCGGTGGCACAGCGCTTTCAGGCGGCGTCGGCTCGGTATTGAACTCGGTGATCGGCGTGCTCATCGTGGTGGTTCTGGCTAACGGCCTCGTGCTCATGGGTGTTGAACCCTATGTGCAGCAGGGCGTACAGGGCCTGCTCATTATCGCCGCAGTCACCCTGGCGCTCGACCGTTCGCGCCTCGACGTGGTGAAGTGATGGCGCCTGTCCTTGAAATCCGCGGCGTGTCGAAGGACTTTCCGGGTGTCAAAGCGCTAGATGATGTGAGCTTTGCCATCAACAACGGCGAGGTCGTGGGTCTCATCGGAGAAAACGGTGCCGGCAAATCGACCCTGCTGAAAGTGCTGAACGGTATCTACCTGCCGGATGCTGGCGGCATCTATGTAGATGGCCAGCCAGTGACCATCACTTCGCCGCGTCAAGCCTTTGACAGCGGCATCGCCATGGTTTTCCAGGAACAGTCGATCCTGCCCACACTCACCATCGCCGAGAACATCTTCCTTGGCCGCGAGGAGGAATTCCTGCGCTTTGGATTGATTTCGAAATCGCGCATGAACACGGCGGCGGCCGAGGAGCTGAACAAGGTCCATCTGAACATCCATCCCGGCACGCGCTGTTCCGAGCTGTCATTTGCCGGCCGTCAGATGGTCGAGATTGCCAAGGCGCTGTCGCTTGACAGCCGCATCAAGGGCGATGTCACCATACTGCTGGACGAACCAACTTCGGTTCTCGAGCAGAAGGAAGTAGATCTGCTGTTCCGCATTGTGAACGATTTGAAACAGCGTGCCTCCTTCGTTTTCATTTCGCATCGCCTCGAGGAGGTTCTGCACATTTCCGACCGTGTCTACGTCATGCGCGATGGCAAGGTGGTGAAGGAGCTTGCTGCGAAACAGGCGACGGTGAAGGAATTGCACCAGCACATGGTTGGGCGCCAGCTTCACCATGAATATTACCGCGAAGCGCGTCAGGTAGCACCTTCATCCACAGCCGTCATGCAATGTCAGGACCTGACAAAGAACGGCGCCTTCTCCAGCGTCAGCTTCGATTTGCATGAAGGCGAAGTGCTGGGCATCGCCGGGGTGATCGGCTCTGGCCGCGAGGACCTGGCGCGCTGCCTGGCCGGCCACACGCGCCCCGACAGCGGAATCTTGCGGATCGATGGCAAGGCGAGTTCATTTCGCGCCACCTACGATGCCGCCGCAAGCGGTGTTGGGCTGGTGCCCGCCGAACGCAAGGTCGAAGGCCTTGTTGCACCCTTCAGTGTCGCCGAAAACATGACACTCGCCGCCCTTCCGAAATTTGTTTCCAGCGGCATCATCCGCTTTGCAGCCGAAAAGGCCACAGCCCTTGATTGGATCGCCAGGCTCAAGATCAAGACGCCGTCCAGCGAAACCATGGTGGGTTCCCTGTCGGGTGGCAACCAGCAGAAAGTGGTGTTGGCGAAATGGCGCATCGCCGGGGTGCGGGTGCTGATCCTCGACCATCCGACCCGTGGCATCGACGTCGGCGCCAAGGAGGATGTTTACGAACTGGTGCGCGACATGACATCGGAAGGCCTGGCCGTCATCCTGCTAGGTGACACGCTCGACGAAGTGATCGGCCTTTCTCATCGCATTCTGGTAATGCGCGATGGCGAGATCACCGCGCGCTTCGATGCCCCGCCCGGCGCTAAACCCACGCAGATCGAGCTCCTCAGGCATATGGTGTGACATGACGCAGGAACAGCGCAATCGCTTGCAACTCTGGCTGCCGCTCATCGTTCTCACCGTTCTGGTGCTGGCCGTCGGCCTTTACGATCACACGTTCTTTTCCGTCAGCAACTTCCTGTCGGTGACTGGCGACACGATGACGCTGTTCCTCATGGCGGCGGGCGTGACCATGGTCATCATGATGGGCGGCATCGATCTGTCCGTTCAGGCTACCGCCTCGATGGCGAGTTGTATCCTTGCAGCCTATCTGCCGCGCTATGGCATCTTCGCCGTTCCGCTGGCCGTGCTGGGAGGCGTTGCCGCAGGCTTTGCCGGCGGCTTTGTTTCGACAAGACTTCGCATTCCGTCCTTCATCGCCACGCTGGCGGTCAGCGGTGTCGTGCTCAGTGCCGGTTACTGGTTTTCCGAAACCCGTTCGATCAACATTCCAGCCGACTTGCGCAACAGCTATCTCGGCTGGGCGGTGGGTGACACACTGGGCGTGCCCCATGAAATCTGGGTGGGCGTAGTCTTCCTGGTCATTCTCAGCGCCATCCTGCAACTCACCCCGTTCGGCCGCCTGGTGCGCGGCATCGGGGCGCAGGAGCGCGCCGTCATCGCCTCGGGGATCGACGTCGACCGCACCAAGATCGCCGCCTACACGCTTTCTGGAACCATGGCGGGCATTGCTGGCGTCGTCATGGCCGCACGCTTGGGGTCCGGCTCACCAACCCTGGCCAATGAATTTCTCTTGCCCGCCATCGCCAGTATCGTGGTGGGTGGCACGGCGATCACCGGCGGTGTCGGCTCGATCTGGCGCACCTTCGTGGGCGCCCTGATCGTTCAGGTGGTGCGCATCGGCATGACCTTCATGGGTGTTTCGGTCTTCGCCCAGCAGATCGTCTTCGGTTTCATATTGGTCGCCGCGGTCGCCATCACCATGGACCGCGCCAAAGTATTGGTGATCAAGTAGGAACCGGGGCATCCTGGCGCAGCAGGCCCTGCCGCTTCAACTCCTGCCAGAACTCCACTGGGATCGGATGGCTGACCAGCGCGATGTTCTGCTCCATTTGCGCCACATCGCGAGTGCCCGGCACATGCGAGGCCACCGCCGGATGGGCCAGCAGAAATTGCAGCGCGGCGGCAGGCAGCGGCACATTGAACTTGGCGCAGACTGTCTCGATGCGCCGCACTTTCTCCATGACAGGCTCAGGCGCTGGCGCGTAATTCCACTTGGCGCCGGGCTTTGCTCCGGTGGCGAGGATGCCGCCATTGAAGCCGCCGCCGATAACGATAGCGGTATTGCGCCGCTCGCACAGCGGCAGCAGTTCATCGAGTGACTCCTGTTCCAGCAGTGTATAGCGCCCGGCCATCAGCAGCGTGTCGAAATCACCCTGTTGCATGAAGTCGAGCATCACCTCCCAGTTGTTGACGCCCACACCTATGGCCTTCACCGCACCTTCGTCGCGCAGCTTGACGAGCGCCCGATAACAGCCGTCCATGGCCTGGCGGAAATACACCTTCTGCATTTCAGCGCCATGGGTGAAGACATCGGCATCGTGAATGAACAGGATGTCGATATGCCCGAGGCCCAGGCGCTGCAACGAGTCTTCAAACGAGCGCATCGTGCCGTCATAAGTATAATCGAACTGACAGTTGAAGGGCAGGCCATCGACCCACGGCTTGAAGTCGATATCCTTGCGCTGCGCGGCCTTCAGCACGCGGCCAACCTTGCTTGACACCACGAAGTCTTGGCGTGGCTTCCAGCGCAGACTCTCGCCCAGCCGCGCCTCGGAAAGTCCGTGGCCATAATAGGGCGCCGTATCGAAGTAGCGCATGCCGGCAGTCCACGCCCGCTGCACCATGGCGTCCGACATCTCGTCCGAAATGGGGTGCAGGAAATTCCCGATGGGCGCGGCGCCAAAGCCCATATCCGTCACGGTCATGGGGATGCGTCCAAATTTCCGTTTGCCGATGCCTGCCATGCTGTCCTCCCGGTGATGCCGCCGCAACTTTAGCTCAAGTAACCAGATGGTTCAATATGCCAGCAGCGCTCGCCTCACGGCGCGTGCAGGGCCAGGGCGACACCTTGACCCACGCCGACACACAGGGTGACCAGGGCTGCCTTGCCGCCGCTCTCATGAAGGAGGCGTGCGGCGCTCGCGGCAATGCGCGCACCCGACATGCCTAGTGGATGGCCCATGCAGATGCCGCCGCCCTTGGCGTTCACCTGCGTTGCGTCGTCGGGCAGGCCCCAGGCGCGGGTACAGGCAAGCGCCTGCGCCGCAAAGGCTTCATTGAGTTCGATCACCGAAAAATCCCGTAGCGCCAGCCCGGTCCGGACGCGGAGCTTCTCAACCGCGGCGATGGGGCCGATACCCATGAGGCGCGGCATAACACCCGCACTTGCGGCATGGCCCAGGCGGGCCAGAGGTTCGAGGTTATAACGCTGCACCGCCGCAGCGGACGCCATTACGACGGCAATCGCGCCATCGTTCACGCCGGAGGCATTGCCCGCCGTCACCGTGCCGCCCTTGCGAAACGGCGTCGGCAATATGCCAAGTTTTTCCAGCGTCGTGGCGCGCGGATGTTCGTCCGCCGTTGCTCCTTTCACTGGCGCAATGTCGGCCAAGTGCCAGGCGGCATCGTAGCGTTGCTGGCTGCGCCATGCGAAGGCATCCTGATCGGCCCGCGAGATGGCAAATTCCGCCGCCACGTTCTCCGCAGTCTCCGGCATGGATTCGATTCCAAAAGTCGCGGCGATGCGCTCATGCGCGAAACGCCAGCCAATGGTGGTATCGTATATTTCCGCCTTGCGCGAATAGGCGCTCTCGGCCTTCGGCATCACGAAGGGCGCCCGGCTCATGCTCTCAACGCCACCAGCGATGACGATGTCGGCGGCACCGCTGGCAATGGCGCGGCCGCCAATGATCAGTGCATCGAGTCCGCTGGCGCAAAGCCGGTTCACCGTCAGTGCCGGAACCGTTTCATCCAGCTTCGACAGAAGAACGGCCATGCGGGCCACATTGCGATTGTCTTCGCCCGCCTGATTGGCGCAACCGAAGATCACTTCATCGACCGGGAACGTGTGGTTCTCAAGAACCGCATCGATGACATGCGCTGCCATGTCATCGGGACGCATGTGGGCCAGCACGCCGCCGTGGCGGCCGATGGGTGTGCGCTTGCTATGGCAGATATAGACATCGGTCATGACATCGCCTCCAGCGCTTCGGAAATATCGTAGCGTCCTTTCAGATGATCCGGCGCTGACGCAGCGAGGTCTGCAAGTGTGGCGCGGACGAGAGCCAATCCATGCCGCCGCGCCGACTGGAAGGGGCCGCGTGGAAAGTTGAGCCCGAGCTTGAGTGCCGTATCGATATCGGCCTCGCCGATGCCGCCTTCATCGAGGAGGCTTGCCGCCTCGTTGGCCAATGCCGCCTCGATGCGCAACACTATTCGATCAGCATCGTCAGGTGCCGCAATCGCCGCATCGGGAAACACAAAGCCGCGCCCGCTTTTGCGGCC
>JBKJQD010000092.1:0-3465 GCA_046594125.1 Aestuariivirga sp. | reverse complement strand
CACCGCAGAGGACGCCACCCGCCTGACACTGAGCCCGGACCTGTTCGCCCGAAAGTTCGACGCGACCGAGGACAGCAAGATTCTGGATATACTCGAGCGGCACCTGACAACGCCCCTGGCGATGAAATACGCGCTGCGGACGGACCGGATCGTGGTTGCCAAACCGCAGGTGCCGGGGGGGGTGAAGAACCGATCGAGGGGGTTGCAGCCTGAACAGGGTTTGGCCTCCTCGGTCAGCCCACAAAGTCGCTCAATCCTCCCCAACCAGCTCCACCTCGGCCCCCGCATCGCACCGCGCCTGGACCGTGGCCTCCATCTGCCCGGCGCTGGGCAAGGCAGCGGGCCTCGTCATGCCGCACTGCAACACCAGGGCGATGGCGGCGCATCTGGCCGAAATATCGCGCCATGCCGCCAGCGAAGCCCATGCCGTGGTGATCCCCGATCAGGCCGGCTGGCACGCCTCGGCGGCATCACACCCGCCCAGAAAATGAAACAACAATTGGCCGCGTAAGTTCTACAATCAGATCCCACTAAAAATGGGAGGATTACCAGAAGGCTTGATATTTAACGCCTCTGCCACCTCCGCGGGAGCTGAGGCGAAATTCGCAGATTGCGTTGCGTAGGAAGGTTGCAGTCCTCGACGCCGCATATCCTCTGAAAAGCTTGCCAAAATGTTTAGGGGTTGCTCCACGCGTGGGCTCAGGACGATTGAATCCTTTCCAGAGCGCCGGCTTATCAGTCCCTCTTGTTTCAACTGGCCGAGAGCAGCCCGGGCTGTCGTTCTGCTAACGCCAAATCGCTCTACCAACTGCGCTTCGGACGGCAAAGTATTCCCAGGCTTGAACCAGCCAATCTCAATAGCCGCGCGAAGCCGCTCCGCAATTTGATACCAAAGCGGCAACATGCCCTGGGTAAGATCGGCTGTATCCCACATAATGTCATATCCTAGGTATGTCATGTCATTTAGGTCTATCCGTTAGAATTGCGCTTGAGTTGAACCGCTCTTGGCAAAACCCTCGAAAGACCATGAGTGCGCTAATAGGGTTTTCTCTTTTTCTCGGGTCCGCAGCATTTCAATTGGTTTCGCGAAGTCGTAACCGCAGATTAACCCCTTTCAATCCGGGAGATTACGCTCGCCAAGCGGCTGTTCCGCTCATCGGGCTTGGGCCGGCCGGTCGCGAGTGCCCCCCTCGCCTCCACGACATAAGATGCCGAAACCGTCCCCATTGCAGCGCATTCGCGCACACTACGTCCGTCGACCAGTCCGGCTAGAAATCCGCCACAATAAGCGTCGCCGGCACCGGTCGTGTCTACGACCATCACAGGAAAGACTGGCACCCGGTGCACCGCTTTGCCGCCAGCCTCACAGACGAGCGATCCCTGGTCACCAAGCTTTGCCGCCACATGACAGTCGAATTTTCGGGCTTGGGTGGCAAGCCATGACTCGATGTCCCCGGGCGCCCAAAGCCGATTGATTTCCACTTCGCTCGGCAAAAACGCCGCGACGCCCGCGAGGAATTCGAGATCGATGTAGAGTTGCGGATCGACATAGGAGTCAGAAAGCACGTCCACCGTTATGATCGGCCGCGAAGTCAGGCTTGAGAGGCAGTTGATGTTGGCGAGTGTGCTTGATGATCCCTGGGGCGCTATATGAAACCCGCGCCCGTCCGATTTATATTTATCCGGGAGGGAGTTGCGGCCCCGATCCATCTCAAGCGCGCTTGAGGAGGAGAGCTTCGGAATCTGCTGCTTGGCCGTGGCGCTTTCATGCAGGATCCAGAGTTGCAGGCCGTTGCCGTCGATCGCGCTGATACCGGTGGTGTCGATCTGCCATTCGCCGATATCCCGCCGGATCTTGTCGAGATGATCCTTGCCGGTGACGGAGTGGATGCCGACCGAGTGATGCCATATCCGCGCGCCAATGGCCGAATAGAGGGCGCCACCGCCAATGATGTCCGGCTCGTAGGTCCGGTCCGGCAGAATGATGTCATCGAGCGTCAGCCAGCCAACTGTAACGATTTCGCTCATGCGCCGCCTCCGCCCATGCGGAGAACCAACTCGCGATAGACCGGCACAATTGCCGAGTAATAGACGAGGGCCTTCGCCAGGTTGACAACGTCATGCAGATTGGCCCGCGGAGGCCCGAGATCAAAATGCCGGTTGAAGCCGGGAAACCCGAGCAGGAGAATGTTGGGCGTCTTGAGCAGCACGCTGACATCGTCGCTTCTCGACGAATAGGCGTTGTTGGATTCCTGAATGCTTACACCGGCCGTGGCGGCAACTTCACGAAACCTCTGGGCCAGCGCGTAAAGATGGGGCGGGGTCACCGCCCCCCGGCCCAGGCTGGAGAATTCGGACAATACCGCTCCCTGCCCCAGACGAGTGGAATTTTCAACACCGTCTCGTGTATCGGCATCCTTCCCCCCTCCAGCCTGCTGGACATCGGCGATGATGGCAATGTCGGGTGGCGGCAGCAGACTGACGATGCGGCTGCTGCCGCGCCCCATCACCTGGCTTCCCGCGCCCGGCGGACCTTCCTCTTCGTCCGGCAAGCCCAGGAAAGCATGGACGCCCGTCTGCGCCAGGACCAGGGCGGCAACGGCAAGCGCGGCGACACCGCCCGCATTGTCGACGTGAGCGAAGATTTCTCCGGACTCGCGGTCTTCTTGATAATTCACATAGGGAACGATCCTGTCTCCGGGACGGATCGAAGCAGAACCTGGAGCAGGATGGAACGACGGACAGCCATCGATCGAATGGAGTTCGCCTTCGGCGAATACACCGTAACGGTTGGCGTCAAGATCGTAGCGATAAGCGCGAGCCGGCCGCACTCCGTCCGTCATCAGATGATAACAGAACGGCACCAGCGGATAGGCGCCGGCGACGCGCGGCTGAAGCAGATAGCTTATGGTGTCAAGATGGGCGAAATACCAGAGCTTCCTGGCAGATGCCGAACGCCCCGTAATGATGACGGGGCTGCCAGTATTCTCGAAGTTCTCATGGAGTATAAAACCGGGCATGTCGAATGCGCCATCATCGCGGAGCAGCGCCTTGAGGACCGGCAGCCGGAAAGCGCCCGCAGCGGTTGAGGGAGCCGGAGTATCGGCGAGACTTGAGAGATAACGGCGGACCCGCTCGATCGTTATGTAGGACTCGACGATAGGGTGAAAACGTTCCACGGCACCGGGAATTGACGCCAGCGCAGCGGTAAAGGCCTTTTTCGGTTGAGTAGATTGAGCCTGCGCCATGGTCGATCAGGCCCGGTTTGACCGGCTCATCACATAGACCGCGACAACGATCAGCGCCCCCTTGAAGAGCTGTTGAACGAATGGGTCGACGCCAGTGAGGTTGAGGGTGTTGGCGAGTATTCCAATAATCAGCGTACCAATGAATGTCCCGAGCACCGAACCCTTGCCACCGAACAAAGACGTGCCGCCGACAACCACCGCCGCGATAGCGTCGAGT
>JBKJQD010000083.1:0-4886 GCA_046594125.1 Aestuariivirga sp. | reverse complement strand
GGTGGTTAGAATAATTCATCTCTTGGCTTCTCTGCAAACTGGTGTCACTCATCTGGAATAACCAATGCCGGGAACTATGTACAAATGAAAATCAAGGACCTCAAAGTCTTCATCGTCGGCAATCCCCCGCCGTCGTGGGGCGGGCGTTATTTCATTTTCGTCAAGCTGACCACGGACGACGGTATCAGCGGCATCGGCGAATGCTATTGCGATACCTTCGGCCCCAAGGCCATGACGATGATGATCGAGGACACCTTCGGGCGCTATGTCGAGGGCATGGACCCGTTCCACATCGAGGCGCTGTGGCGCAAAGTCTATGGCTCGGGCTTCACCATGCGCCCCGACGTGTCGCTGATGGGGGTGCTGTCGGGCATCGAGATCGCCCTCTGGGACATCATCGGCAAGTCGCTGGGCAAGCCCGTCTATGAATTGCTCGGCGTCCGCGTTCAGGACAAGCTGCGCTCCTACACCTACATCTACCCGGACCTCGCGAAAGGCCAGGACGAAACGATCTACTGGAATGCCGAGCAATCCGCCGAACGCGCCGCGCACTATGTGAGCCAGGGCTTCACCGCCATCAAGTTCGATCCCGCCGCCCCCTACTCGGCTTTCGATCCACGCCAGCCGTCGCTGGAGTCGATGGAGCTCTGCGCAAAATTCTGCCGCCTGATCCGCCAAGCCGTGGGCAACAAGGCCGACCTGCTGTTTGGCACCCATGGCCAGTTCACGGCCTCGGGCGCCATCCGCTTTGCCAAACGGATCGAGGAATATAATCCGCTGTGGTTCGAGGAGCCGGTGCCACCCGACAGGCCTGAGGAAATGGCGCTGGTGGCGCGCGGCACGTCGATCCCCATTGCCACCGGCGAGCGCCTCACCACGAAATACGAATTCGGCCGGGTTCTGGAAAACCGCGCCGCCTCGATCCTGCAGATGGCGCTGGGCCGGGTCGGCGGCATCTGGGAGGCCAAGAAGATCGCCGGCATGGCGGAAGTCTTTTACGCGCAGATCGCGCCGCATCTTTACGCCGGTCCTATCGAGGCCGCCGCCAATATCCACTACGCTACGTCACTGCCGAATTTCCTTATCCTCGAATCGATCGAAACCTTCGGCGGCTTTTATGCCCAACTGTTGAAGAAGCCGATCCGCTGGGAAGACGGCTATGTGATCCCGCCCACCGAGCCAGGCCTTGGGGTCGAACTCAACGAAGAGGTGGCCCTGGCGCATCCCTACACGGGGACCAAGCTGCATCTCGAGATGACCAATACGGTGGTGAGGTAGAATGCGTTACGGCTACATCGGTCTCGGCAATCTCGGCGGACATCTGGCGGCCAGTCTCATCCGCCACGGCTTCGACGTCACGGTCAACGACATCGACAAGACATTGGCGGCGCGCCATCTGAAGGCTGGAGCCAAATGGGCGGCAAGCCCCAGGGAACTGGCGCAACAGGTTGACCACGTCTTCACCTGCCTGCCTTCGCCCGCCATTTCCGAAAAGGTTCTGGCCCAGCTTCTCGATGGCCTGAAGTCTGGCGCCACATGGATCGAGAATTCCACCAATGGCCGCGATGAAATCCTGCGGTTGGCGGCCATGGCCGAAGCGCGCGGTGTCCGCACCCTGGAAGCCCCGGTCACCGGTGGTGTGCATCTGGCGGCGCGCGGCGAAATCACCGTGCTGGCGGGCGGCGACAAGGACCTCTTCGATGTGCACCAGCCGGCACTTGCGGCCATCGGCAAAAAAATCTTTCACATGGGGCCGCTTGGGTCCGCCGCCGTCATCAAGGTCATTACCAACATGCTGGCCTTCATTCATCTGGTGGCCGATGCCGAAGCGCTGATGCTGGCCAAGCGCGGCGGGCTTGATCTCGCCCAGGCGTGGCAGGCGATCAGCGCCAGCTCGGGTTCCAGCTTCGTCCATGAAACCGAAGGCCAGCTGATCCTCAATGGCTCCTACGACATCGCCTTCACCATGGACCTCGCCTTGAAGGACCTGGGATTTGCGATGAATTTTGGCAAGGAATTCGGCGTGCCGCTCGATCTCGCTTCGCTCACCAACCAGACCTTCATGAAGGGCAAGGCCGCCTATGGCGGATCGGCGCAATCGACACAAATCGCCAAACTGCTGGAAGACCTGCTGAACACCGATCTGCGCGCTCCCGGTTTCCCGGCCCGGCTGGCATGACTCATAATTGTCATATCGCCGTCATGCGGGCTTCATGGCGTGACGGTGATTAGAGGCCCTACCAACAAGGAGGCACACATGAAATCTTTCATCCGCGCATTTTCACTGCTGACCAGCACCGCGTTGATAACCAGCGTGGCACTGGCCGGTGCCCTGAAGATCACCCACCTCGATGCCAACAATGCCAAGGCCGATGACATGGCGGTTGCTGGCGCCATCGCCGCCGAACTCAGCCAGACGATCGTCGCCGAGGGCAAGATGAAGCTGGAGAACCCATCCGCCAGCAACACCTATTATGGCTATGCCAATGACGGCCCGCTGTCGCCTGCCGCCAATGACGTGCAGTCGAAAGACCATCAGGTCGAAGCCACCAAGACCGAGCCTGACAAGAATACCTATCTCGTTCTCGAGGGGCAGAAGGGTCCGGATGGCGCTTATAATTACGGCACCCACTTCCTGTTCCAGGGCCACGAGAACGGCATGCGCAAGGATGGCAAGCCCCGGGGCTATCTCACCCGCGTCAATCTCGATGCCGACGAGGCGCACCGCGTCACGCTGATGGGTGAAATGGACACCAGCGGCAACACCCTGCCCTTCGTCGACGGATCGTCATGGAATCCCTTCGCCAAGCGCCTGATGCTGACCGGCGAGGAAGGCGAGGAAGGCGGCCTGTGGCAGGCCACCGCGGAATTCCCGTCAGTCATCGACGATCTGCGCGGCGTGGCCGGTATCGGCAGCTATGAAGGCGTAGAGTCCGACATGGATGGCAATCTCTGGCTGATCGAGGACGCCGGCGGAAAAAAGGGCGAAACCAGCAAGCATGCGCGCCAGCCCAACTCCTTCGTCTTCCGTCTGGTTCCCGCCGACAAGACCGACTTGAAGAAGGGCGGCCAGCTTGAAGTTCTGCAGGTCATGGGTGCGGATGGCCAGCCGGTCCTGTTCCGCGATGGTCAGGTTGAAGCCGACATCACCGCCCAGGCGGTCAAGGACCTGTATAGCTACGGCAAGACCTTCAAGACCAAGTGGGTCTTGGTCCATGATACCGCGAAGGATGGCATGACACCGTTTGACGCCAACATGCTCGCCAAGACGGCGGGCGGTTCCCCGATGAAACGCCCGGAGAATGGAATGTTCCGTCCCGGCATGGGTTTCAAGGAGTTCTATTTCACGACCACCGGCGATACCAATCTCGACACTGAAGTGGGTGCCGAGGGTGGCGGATTCGGCGGCATCTTCAGGCTGACGCAATCGGCGCCGTCGGCGAAAGACGGCGAACTTGCCATCGTCTATCGCGGCGAGGCCAGCCACACGGGCTTCGATAATCTGGCGTTCTGGTCCGCCGATCATCTGATGATTGTCGAGGATGCGGGCGACAAGGTTCACAGCCAGCGCCAGGCCTTCGATGCCGGATACATCATCGACGTGACAGCCGATTACGGCAAGGCCGATGCCGCTGCTCCGGTACGGTTCCTGACGGCTGGCCGTGATGCGGCGGCAACTGTCGACTCAAAGCTCGCGGCTGCCGAGGGCACGGGCTACCAGAATGACGGCGACCATGAAATCACCGGCATCCATGTCTCGGATGGTGATGCCAGCGAGGCAGGCCTGATCGGCACCAAGATCCCCACGCCCTTCGCCGATGGCTGGCGCGTGTTCTACACCCGCCAGCACGGCCAGAACCAGACCTACGAAATCAAGGGCGATGCCACGATGTAAGCAAGCGGCGGGCGCCCCGGCGCCCGCCATTTCCGTCACATGATGCGGCCCCGGAGGTGGGGAACCTCGCGGGGCCATTTCCGTGCATCTTGCACTTTGCCCTTGGTTTCGGGCGATCTTTCACCGCATGGCGCGGCGCCGTTTGCAGATTTTCAACTCTTGGCCACCCGCCCATCCGTGTTTGGCGGATGCTCAGGCGGTGCTGTCTTGCGTCGGGGGCATCAGTTTCGGAGACCTCTCTGCACTGACCCGACCTTGAGCCAGCGTCCGCAACCGGTCAAATCAAACAATAGGTCAAGGCCCCTCACCTTCCCGTTTCGCACTGACGCATTCCCGCTGCGCGAATTTATCCATTGAACCGGTTGCGGATTTCAGTTTAGAAGCATTCTAATTTAGCAATGGGAGAAAAACATGGACAAGGCTGACAACAGTGCCGGCAAATGCCCGGTGATGCATGCAACCGCTGGCGCAAGGTCCAACCGCGACTGGTGGCCGAATCAGTTGAACCTCAGAATTCTCCACCAGAATTCTTCCCTCTCCGATCCGATGGGCGAGGCCTTCAACTATGCGGACGAGTTCAAGAAGCTCGACCTCAAGGCCCTGAAGCAAGACATCGGCAAGGTGATGACCACTTCGCAAGACTGGTGGCCGGCGGACTTCGGCCATTATGGTCCGCTGTTCATCCGCATGGCCTGGCACAGTGCCGGCACCTATCGCACCGGTGACGGCCGTGGTGGTGCGGGGTCCGGCACCCAGCGTTTCGCGCCGCTCAACAGCTGGCCCGACAACGGTAATCTCGACAAGGCGCGGCGCCTGCTGTGGCCGGTCAAGCAGAAATACGGCAAGGCGATTTCCTGGGCCGACCTGATGATCCTCGCCGGCAACTGCGCGCTGGAATCGATGGGCTTCAAGACCTTCGGCTTCGGTGGCGGCCGTGCCGACGTGTGGGAACCCGAAGAAGACGTCTACTGGGGCAACGAAAGCACCTGGC
>JBKJQD010000029.1:0-9425 GCA_046594125.1 Aestuariivirga sp. | reverse complement strand
TTCAATCCTTGTTGGCATTGCGATACCTGAACGTACAGCACGGCCCGCCTTCCATGATGGTCTGTTTCCGTTCCAGCGTGATGTTGGGGTCGTAGCCCTCGCAGAAGGTGCCGTCGCGGTTGCAGGACAGGAGGTGGCCGATGTTGCCGAGACCCATGGCCTTGTAGGTTTCGGCGTAGCGGCAGCGGGTCACATCGAAATCGAAGGTGCTGTCACTGGCCTCCAGAACCGTGACCTCCAGCGCCCCATCGGCGGTCCACAGGTCATAGAGCTTGATGAAATCGGCCATCGAGGTCACCCCGCCCGGCGCCTTGGCGGCAAAGGCCCGGCCCTCGGCAATCGCCGCCTTGCGAATGGCGGCATCAAGAATGGCGGAGGCCTTGGCCTCGCCGATCTCGGCCACCATTTCGGCATAGATCGGGCCGATGACCTGGGCCTGCAACATGCGCTTGGTGAGGGTGGGAATTTCGGACATCACGCATAGACCTTGATGATCCCCAGGAAATCCGCGGCCTTGAGACTGGCGCCGCCGACCAGGGCGCCGTTGACATTGGGCTGGGACATCAGTTCGGCGGCGTTAGAGGGCTTCACCGAGCCGCCATAGAGAATGCGCACCCCTGCCCCATCCGCCCCCATGAGGCCCGAAAGCTCGTGGCGGATATGGGCGTGGACTTCGGCCACCTGCGCCGTCGTCGGCGTGAGGCCCGTGCCGATGGCCCACACCGGCTCATAAGCAATGACGGTATTGGCCGCCGTCGCACCCTCCGGCAGCGATCCCTTGAGTTGGCGCGACACGATTTCAAGCGTCTTTTCAGCCTTGCGCTCATCCAGGGTCTCGCCGATGCAAATGATGGCGGTCAGTCCGGCGCGCTGGGCGCCCTTGGCCTTGGCGGCCACCACGGCATCACCCTCGCCGTGGTTGGTGCGGCGTTCGGAATGGCCGACGATCACCGCCGTGCAGCCGGCTTCCTTCAACATTTCGGCTGAAATGTCGCCGGTATGGGCGCCCGCCGCGGCGGCATTGCAATCCTGGCCGCCGACCTTGATCTTGCTGCCTTTCAGCACCGACTTGACGCGGCGGGTGATGATGGCGGGCGGGCAGACCATGACGTCGCACTTCAGCTTGACGTCTTTCAACATGGCGGCCAGCAGGCGCGGCTCTTTCAGCATCGTCAGGCTGCCGTTCATTTTCCAATTTCCGGCGACCAGCGCGCGGAGGCCTTCACTTGCCATCGTCCATCTCCAAACCGTTGAAAGCAAACGCTCATAGCAGACGCATCCCGCACTTGCGAGGGGGGTGCCACCTACCTATAGTGCGCCGCGCCCGATTTGGGCATCAGTTGAAAGGATCTGCCGGATGATGGATTCCCTGCGCAATGCCGCCAAGAGTTGGGTGGCAAAGGTGTTGATCGGCCTGCTCGCCGTGAGCTTTGGCGTCTGGGGAATAGCCGACGTGTTCCGCGGATATAGCCGTGGCGCATTGGCCCGCGTTGGCGGCGTGGACATTTCGGGTGAGGAATTCAGCCGGGCGTTCAGCCGCTATCTGCAGGACCTGCAACGCCAGACCGGCCAGGTTTTCACGCCTGAAGACGCCCGCAAATTCGGCTTGGACCGTCAGGTGCTCAACAACCTGATCCAGACCGCCGCCGTCGACAACCAGGCCCGCGGCATGGGGCTTGCCGTTTCGGATGCCTTCATCGCCAAGGAAACCGCTGACAACCCGGCCTTCCACGACAACGCTGGCAAATTCGATCCCCAGGAGTTCCGCCGCCGCCTCGAAGCCAATGGCATGAACGAGGCCACTTACTTGATAAGCGAGCGCGAAGGCCGTTTGCGTGAAGCCATCACCGGCACGGTCGACGGCAGCTTCCAGCCGCCAAGGACACTGGTCGAAGCCAGCTACCGCTTCCGCAACGAGCAGCGTGACGCGCGTTATTTCGTCATCACGACCGCCGACAGCGAAGCGGCAGTGCCCAGCGACGAGCAGATCAAGAAGGAATACGAAGCCCATCCCGAGGCTTATACGGCGCCCGAATACCGCAGCTTTGCCATCATGAAGGCGGAGCCCGCCGACATCGCCGCCAAGGTGACGCTGAACGATCAGGACCTGGCCGACGGCTATGCGAAATACAAGGGCGACTATTTCACGCCGGAGAAACGCACCATCCTGCAATTGTCCTTCTCAACGCTTGAGGATGCCAAGAAGGCCAAGGACCGGCTGACGACCGGTGAGGACTTTCTGAAAATTGCCAAGGACATGGGGTTCAGCGAAACCGACGTGACATTTGCGGATAAGGTACGCGCCGACTTCATTGACAAGGCGATCGCCGACGCCGCTTTCGGCCTGGCCGAAGGAACAGTGAGCGAGCCAATCAAGGGCGGTCTGTCCACCGTGCTGCTGAAGGCCGTGAAGGTTTCGCCCGAGCACCAGCGCACGCTTGACGAAGTGAAAGCCGAGCTTGGTGACCGGCTCAAGCTGGAGCGGGCCCATGATGAAATCAGCTCGATCTATGCTGCCGTCGAAGATGCCCGCGCCGCCCAGACCAAGTTCGAGGACATCGCCGCCAAGGCTTCCATTCCCTTCCAGCTGGTGAACGGCATCGATGCCGCAGGCAATGGCAAGGATGGCAAGGACATCGCGCTCCCCCACAAGCCCGAAGTATTGAAAGCCATCTTCAGCAGCGATGTTGGCGTTGATAACGATGCCATTTCGGTTGAGGACGGCTATGTCTGGTACGACGTGCGTGAAGTGGTGCCCTCCGCCGTCAAGCCCTTTGATACTGTGAAGGACCAGGCCAAGGCCCAGGTCATCGCCGCCGAAGTGCTGGCCCTTGCGGAGAGCAAGGCCAAGGCGCTGGTCGAGAAGGCCAAGGGTGGTGCTAGTATCGAAGACCTGGCCAGGGACGCCAATGCCGAAATCAAGACCACGCAAGGGTTGAAGCGCAACGAGACCAGCCCCGATTTCGAGGCCGCCGCCGTGAAAGCCATCTTCGCGGTTGGCGAAAACGGCTTTGCTTATGCGCTGGAGCCTGGTGGCAAGGGGGCGCGCATCATGCAGTCGCAGGCGGTGCTGCTGCCGCCGTTTGACGCCGCATCATCCGACGCCAAGACGATTTCCGGACAGTTGCAGACCGAGTCCGCGGGCGATCTGCTCACCTCTTATCTTGGCGAATTACAGAAGGTGGCGGGCGTCAAGATCAACGAAACACTCTGGCAACAGATCTCGGGAACGGCAACACAGTAACCGGGATCAACACTCCAGCCGGAGTCTACGCTTATGCTTCTCTCACCCGACTACGACAGCTTCGCTAGCGCCTATGAGCAAGGTGGCGCGCAGATCGTCTCGACCCGCCTCGTCGCCGATCTTGAGACGCCGGTTTCGGCGATGCTCAAACTGGCCCGCAACGCGCGCTATTCCTTTCTGCTTGAATCGGTCGAAGGCGGCGCAGTACGCGGGCGCTATTCGATCATCGGCATGAACCCCGACCTGATCTGGAAGGTCGAGGACGGCAGGGCCTCGGTCAACCGCAAGGCCGGTTCGCGTCCCGATGGTCCATTCGAGGCCATCGCCCTGCACCCGCTTGAAGCGTTGCGCGCCCTGCTCGCCGAAAGCCGCATTGCACTTCCCGAGGATGCGCCACCCATGGCGGCGGGCGTCTTCGGTTACATGGGCTATGACATGGTGCGGCTTATGGAGGAATTGCCCGAACCCAATCCCGATACGCTGGGCCTGCCCGACGCCATGTTGATCCGCCCCACCATCATGGCGATCTTCGACAGCGTGCGCGACGAGGTGACGGTGACGTCGCCGGTTTATGTCGATCCCGGGGTTTCGGCGCGTGCCGCCTATGCCAGGGCCCAGGAGCGCATCAGCGAGATTGTCGACGCGCTCGACCGCCCGCTCGATCATCTGGCGCTGCGCGGCGAGGACGTGGCGGCGATTTCAGCGCCGCGCTCCAACACCTCGCCCGACGACTACAAGGCCATGGTGCTCAAGGCCAAGGACCATATCGCGGCGGGCGATATTTTCCAGGTGGTGCTGTCACAACGCTTCGAGACCGAATTCCTGCTGCCGCCCTTCTCGCTCTATCGCTCGCTGCGACGGGTGAACCCCTCCCCCTTCCTTTATTATCTCGACTTCGACAGTTTCTCGGTCATCGGTTCGAGCCCAGAGATCCTGGTGCGGGTACGCGACGGCAAGGTGTCGATCCGCCCAATCGCCGGAACCCGGCGCCGCGGTGCCACGCCCACCGAGGACCGCGCTCTTGCCGCCGAGCTTCTCGCCGATCCCAAGGAACGCGCTGAACACCTGATGCTGCTCGACCTTGGCCGCAACGATGTGGGCCGCGTTGCCGAGATCGGCTCGATAAAGGTCACCGACCAGTTCATCCTCGAATATTACAGCCAGGTGATGCACATCGTATCCAACGTCGAGGGCAAGCTGGCGGCAAAGCACGACACCATCGACGCGCTGGTCGCGGGCTTTCCGGCGGGCACCGTTTCGGGAGCGCCCAAAGTGCGGGCCATGCAGATCATCGACCAGCTGGAGAGGAACAAGCGCGGTGTCTATGCCGGCTGTGTTGGCTATTTTTCAGCGGATGGCGAAATGGACACCTGCATCGTGCTGCGCACCGCCATTGTGAAAGACGGCAAGATGTATGTGCAGGCCGGCGCTGGCGTCGTTGCCGACAGCGTGCCTGAAAGCGAACACCAGGAATGCATCAACAAGGCCAAGGCGCTGTTCCGCGCCGCCGAGGAAGCCGTGCGTTTCGCTGGCCGCGCCGGGAGGGCGCAATGATGGGGAACATGGGACAAAGCAAAGTTGAGTCCCTTCTCCCTGCCGCTTGCGGCGGGGAGAAGGGGGAGAAAACCCCATGATCATCCTCATCGACAACTACGATAGCTTCACCTGGAACCTCTATCACTTCCTCGGCGATCTCGGTGCCGAGACGGTGGTTCACCGCAATGACAAGATCAGTGTCGGCCAGGTGATGTTGGCCAAGCCTTCGGCCATTGTCATTTCGCCCGGCCCAGCCACGCCCAACGAGGCGGGCATCTGCCTTGACCTGGTCGACAAGGCCAGCGCCTCCATCCCCATCTTCGGTGTCTGCCTCGGGCTGCAGTCCATGGGCCAGGCCTTCGGCGGCAAGGTGGTGCGCGCCCCCAGTCTCATGCATGGCAAGGTCTCGAAGGTGCATCACACTGGCCAGGGCGTGTTCAAGGGCCTGCCGCAGGACTTTTCCGCGACGCGCTATCATTCGCTGATCGTCGAGCGCCAGACCTTGCCCGATTGCCTCAAGATCACGGCGGAGACCGACGGCCTGATCATGGGCCTGCAGCACAAGACGCTCAATGTGCATGGCGTGCAGTTTCACCCCGAGAGCATTGCCTCGGAACACGGCCATGCGCTTCTCAAGAACTTCCTCGATCTGGCGGGAGCCCGCTGATGGCCGACCTGAAACTGCTCATCGCCAAGGCGGCCAATGGCATGGCCCTCAGCCGTAGCGAGGCGCGCGAGGCCTTCAACATCATGATGTCGGGCGAGGCGACACCGTCACAGATCGGCGGCCTGCTCATGGCGCTTAGGGTGCGCGGCGAAACGGTGGACGAGATCACCGGTGCCGTCGAGGTGCTGCGCGAGAAGATGCTGCGGGTTGCGGCACCCGCCGATGCCATCGACATTGTCGGTACCGGTGGTGATGCCTCGGGGTCCTATAACATCTCAACCTGCGCGGCCTTCGTGGCGGCGGGTGCGGGTTTGAAAGTTGCCAAGCATGGCAACCGGGCGCTGTCGTCACGCTCTGGTGCCGCCGACGTGCTGATGGCGCTTGGTGTCAAGATCGACGTGCCGCCGGAGAAAATATCGGAGTGTATCGCCGAAGCGGGCCTGGGCTTCATGTTCGCACCGGCTCACCATGCCTCGATGAAGCATACCGGACCGTCGCGCGTTGAACTCGGCACCCGCACGATCTTCAACTTGCTTGGCCCCCTGTCCAATCCGGCGGGCGTAAAACGGCAGGTAACCGGTGTCTTTTCAAAGACCTGGGTTGAACCCCTCGCGCAGGTTCTCAAGAATTTGGGCAGCGAAGCCTGCTGGATATGTCACGGTGAAGGCGGCTTCGATGAAATCGTGCCGACCGGCACCACCTGGATTTCAGAACTCAAAGATGGCGCGATCCGCAGCTTCGAGCTGACGCCGGAAGGTGTTGGCCTGAAGCGCTCCTCCGCCGATGATCTGAAAGGCGCCGACGCCGCCCATAATGCCAAAGCCCTGCGCTCCGTGTTGCGCGGCGAGCCCTCGGCTTTCCGCGATGCCGCGGTGATGACGGCGGCTGCAGCCCTTGTGGTGGCAGGCCGCGATGGTGATATGAGATCGGCAGTGGCGCAGGCGCAAGCCGCCATCGACGGCGGCGGGGCGCTACAGGCGCTGGAAACGCTGGTGAGGGTGTCGAATGGGTAGATCAACACACACCTCTCCCATCGGGAGAGGGAGGATCGTATGACCACCATTCTTGACAAGATCGCTGCTTACAAGCGCGACGAGGTGGCGAAGGCCAGGGCCGAAACGCCTGAGCACGAGCTTGAGGTGATGGCGCTTGATGCGCCGCCGGTGCGCAGCTTTGCCGGGGCGCTGGAGGCGAAGATCGCCGGCGGGCAATGGGCACTGATTGCCGAAATCAAGAAGGCCAGCCCGTCCAAGGGCCTCATCCGTCCGGATTTCAATCCGCCGCAACTGGCTATGGCCTATGAGGCGGGCGGTGCCGCCTGTCTTTCGGTCCTCACCGATACGCCGTCCTTCCAGGGGGCGCCCGAGTATCTCGGCGTGGCGCGCGCCGTGACCCAGCTTCCGGCCCTGCGCAAGGACTTCATGGTCGACACCTATCAGGTGGCCGAGGCCCGCGCCTGGGGAGCCGATGCCATCCTCATCATCATGGCCATGGTGGATGATCGCCTTGCCGCCGATCTCGAAGCGGTGGCCAGGGACTGGGGGCTTGATGTACTGGCCGAGGTTCACAATGAAGACGAACTCGAACGCGCTCTCAAGTTGAAAACCAGGCTGATCGGCATCAACAACCGCGACCTCCACAGCTTCGAGACATCACTCGCCACAACTGAGCGTCTGGCGCCGCTGGTACCTGCTGACCGCCTGGTGGTAGGCGAAAGTGGCTTGTTCACGCCAGCCGATCTGGCGCGGCTGTCGAAGGTTGGCGTCAATGCCTTCCTCATTGGCGAAAGCCTGATGCGGCAGGCCGACGTCGCCACGGCCACCAAGACCATTCTGACCAAGCCATGAGCCGCCTCACCCATCTCGATGCGCAAGGCAACGCCCATATGGTGGACGTGTCGGACAAGGACGTGACAGCCCGCAGCGCCACGGCATCGGCCCTCGTCAAGATGAGGCCCGAGACTTTGACCCTCATCCTCGAAGGCAAAGCAAAGAAGGGCGACGTGCTGGCCACGGCGCGCATCGCCGGCATCATGGCCGCCAAAAAAACCCACGAACTGATCCCGCTCTGCCATCCGCTGATGATTTCCAAAGTGTCGGTGGAATTTGCTCCGGATACGGAGCATTCCGTCATCGCCGTGACCGCCACAGTGAAGGTAGAGGGCAAGACGGGTGTCGAAATGGAGGCGCTGACCGCCTGCTCCGTCGCCTGCCTGACGCTTTACGACATGTGCAAGGCGGTTGACCGGGCCATGACCATCACCGATTTGCGCCTCATCGAAAAATCCGGCGGCAAGTCCGGGCATTTCAGGGCGGAGTGAAGTCATGGCACTGGTTCCCGTCGAAGAAGCCCTGGCGCGAATTCTCAAACGTGCCAAGCCTCTGCCTGCCGAACCCGTGGCGCTGAAGGCGGCACTGGGCCGTGTGCTAGCGAGCCCGGTGCGGGCCGTCCGTGATCAGCCGCCATTTGCCGCCTCCGCCATGGACGGCTATGCGGTGGTGGCTGCCGATCTGGCATCAACGCCTGTGTCACTCAAGGTGATCGGGGTCTCGGCGGCAGGCCATGGTTTCGCGGGCCGCGTCCGCTCGGGTGAAACCGTGCGCATCTTCACCGGAGCGCCAATGCCCCAGGGTGCCGACGCCGTGGTTATCCAGGAAGATACCGCCGTCCAGGCCAAGCCGCATGTCTCGGTGCTGCAACCGGTGAAGGCTGGCCAGAATGTCCGGGTGCGCGGCCTCGATTTTGTCAAAGGTGACATTCTTTTGCCCAAGGGCATTATCCTTCAGGCCCGTGACATCGGATTGGCCGCCGCCGCCAACCGGCCGGAGCTTTGTGTCCATCGCAGGCCGACGGTTGCTGTTCTGACCACCGGCGACGAACTGGTGGAACCGGGTGGCGAGCCGCGTGCCGATCAGATCGTCTCGTCGAACAGCACGGCAATTGCCGGTCTCGCCAGCATCTTCGGTGCCGCGGTGCGCAATTTCGGCATTGTGCCGGACCGCCTCAAGGCGACCGAGCGCGCCATTGCCCGGGCCGGGGAGGCCGATATCGTCGTCACCACCGGCGGAGCTTCGGTCGGCGACCATGATTTCATCCAGCAGGCGCTGAAGAATTCTGGTGTGCGGATCAACTTCTGGCGGATTGCCATGCGGCCGGGCAAACCCTTCATGTATGGCCGCAAGGGCCGCCAGCATGTGCTGGGCCTGCCCGGCAATCCGGTCTCGGCACTGGTCTGCGCCAGGCTGTTCCTTAAACCGCTGATCGATGCGCTGCTTGGACTTCAGCCGGGCGATGACCTCGTCATGGCGCGGCTCGGCTCGCCGATGCGGGCCAATGACGGGCGCCAGGACTATGTGCGGGCGACACTCCTCGAACACCCCGACGGTGGCCGTGTCGCCACACCCTTCTCGCGCCAGGATTCCTCGATGCAGCGCACCTTCCGCGAAGCCCATTGCCTGATCATGCGACCGCCCCAGGCGCCCGATGCCGCGGCGGGCGATCTGGTTCCCATTCTGATCCTTGATTTCTAGCCGGTGACGAAAAGTAAACACTTGCGGAACTAAATGGCAACTTGTATACATGTTGCAGATTTGTTCCGATGCCGGACGGCGAGACGAGGACTAAAACGATGCTCACGCGCAAGCAGCTCGAACTTCTGATGTTCATCAATGAGCGCCTCAAGGAAGAAGGCGTTCCACCCTCGTTTGAGGAAATGAAGGACGCGCTCAACCTGCAGTCCAAATCGGGCGTGCACCGGCTGATCGTGGCGCTGGAAGAGCGCGGCTTCCTGCGCCGCATGCCCAACCGGGCCCGGGCGCTGGAGGTGATCAAGCTGCCAGAGAACCATTCACCCAGCCTGGCGGCCAAAAAAACCGGTTTTACGCCCAATGTCATTCAGGGCAGCTTGGGCCGGGTTAAGCCGGTTCCCGCCGCCAATGACGGCATGCCGCGCGCCGCCGTGGTGCCGATGATGGGCCG
>JBKJQD010000375.1:0-5121 GCA_046594125.1 Aestuariivirga sp. | reverse complement strand
TGGACGAGTCCGACGAAGACCTCGGCGACGATCTGGCTGCCTATCGGCCCCAGCCGTTCGCTGCCACCCTTCACCTGGGCTTCCTTCAGAATGTAGTACCAGAGCGGCGTTTTCTTGTGCAGGCCGACCGAGGCGGCGGCTGCACCATCCAGCCCTGAACTCAGTTCAGCTTCGGTGAGAACCGGAAGCTTCATGAACTTGGCCACGTCCTGGCCGCTGGGCAGGCCCAGTTTCACGCCACGGCGCAGGTTGCGGAAGGCGAGATTGCCTTCGCGGCCCGCCGGGAAGCCCGGCAGTTGGTGCAGCGCCGGGGCAATGAAGGGATCAAGTTTGCGGCTGTGGTTGAACTCGAAGTTGGGCGTTCCGGCCGGCGTATTGAACTCGTAGAAGCGGCGCCAGTCGATGACCCAATTGCTTGGCAGTGCCCGTTCGCCGTTGATTTCACCGTTAATGGCGCCCGACAGACTGGAGAAATTGAATAGCAATGAGAGGGGGGCACCGAAGATGCGCGGCGGCAAGGGCCGGAAGCAATGGTTGTGGCTGTATTCCTCGCGCACCATGCTGTGGCCCAGGCGGTAGGCGGCGCCGGCGAATTCGACGGGCATGAAGGGAACCGTCTGGAAGCGATAGAATTTGCGCCCGTCATGCAGAATCTTGGCGACGATGCCGGTGCCACAGAGGCGCTCCACCCAATCATGCAGCACCATCCACTGGTAGTGCCAGCGCACCAGTTTCGAGGCTTCGGCGAAGAGATCGCCGTCGGCCACACCTTGCGTCTTCAAGAGATCGACCACCTTGTTATGAAATTTCAGCATGGCGAGATGGGTCTGGGCGACCAGAAGATTTTCGTCGTTGCGATGGTCGCCGATCAAAGCCACGCCATGGCGGCCACGTTCCAGATCATTGGGAAGATCGGGAATGGGCGGCAGGGCGCCGACGTCGGGCGAGGCGGTTGCCGTGCCGATCAGGAACTTGGCCTTGTCGGCATCCTGGCGGTAGAGAAAGCGGTGCGGACCCTGCCCGGCGCCATAGAGGCAATCGAGATCGAGGCCTGGCGTGCGGAAGTTCTTGAGCATCGCCGGGTCTTCGATGCTGCCACTCAATGGTGACAGGTCAAGCGTGATGTCGTGATCGACGAATTGGCCGAGATAGGTGAAGCCCGCCGGAATTTTGCTGTTGTCGAGTGCCGGATCATTGGGGGCGGCGTCTTTCATGGCCTCGGCCAGGACCGCCAGATCATCCTCGGACACATTCAGCGCCTGCAATTCTGGAAACATGCGGTCGAAGAAACCGGAACCTTTCTTGCCGCCGGGTGTCACTGCGGCGGTCCTCATGCCGGCCGCCGATGTCTTGGGAACCGCCTGTTCGGCAAAGGCCAACCTGCCGATCATGCCATGACGGGGGGCTTTGGGGGCGACGACGGCTTGCTGGGTGATCTTGTCCATGGTGTATCTCCTGGGGGTGATGGCAGTGGGGGAAATGCACGGCACGTGGACAGGGCTTTACGGCGCGTCAAACTGGTGGTCTATGAAGTGCATTACAGTGACTCATCGCCGCGCCGGGCCATGTGCCTTGCGGGGGACGGGGGGCTTGGGTAGAAACGGTGAAAGACTCAAAATCAGGCGGGGGATATTCATGGCAGGTCACGGCGCAGATCACGGTTCTCCGGCTTCGCAGCATCAGGGAATTGACGGCCATCGCGCCACCTATGAGGGCTTCCTCAAGGGTTCAATTGCGCTGTCGCTTATCTGCGGTTACATTCTCGTGGCGCTGGTCGCCTTCAGCTTCATGGCGTCCTACAATGTCCTCGTGGGCTTTGCCGGACTGATCATCGGCGTTCTGGCGGTGCTGATCGACGCCCGTGCCGGAAACCGCTGGTACCTGTCGGGCGGCGTGCTGGTGGTCTTCGGGTTGCTCACCGCCATCGCCGTCCACTGAACGGAAGAGACACATGAAAATCGCGGTCCCCACGGAAACCCAGGCGGGGGAGCAGCGCGTTGCGGCCAGCCCCGACACGGTCAAGGCCTATGTTAAAAAGGGCCTTGAGGTTGTGGTGCAGGCGGGTGCGGGCGCTGGTGCCTTTATCTCTGATGAGGCCTATGCCGCGGCTGGCGCCAGGATCGCCAAGGACGCGGTGAAGGACGCCGATATCGTCCTCATGGTCCGCCGCCCCTCGGACAAGCTTCTGAAGTCCTTCAAGAAGGGCGCCATCCTAGCCGCCGGGCTTGATCCCTATGGCGGCAAGGCTGGACTCGAGGCCATCGCCAAGTCCGGCGTCATGGCCTTCGCCATGGAACTGATGCCGCGCATTTCCCGCGCCCAGTCGATGGACATTCTCTCCTCGCAGGCCAATCTGGCGGGCTACAAGGCGGTGATCGACGCCGCCGCGCATTTCGGCCGCGCCTTCCCGATGATGATGACGGCGGCGGGCACCGTGCCGCCGGCCAAGGTGTTCATCATGGGTGTGGGGGTTGCCGGACTTCAGGCCATCGCTACAGCGCGGCGACTGGGCGCCATCGTCTCGGCCACCGACGTGCGCAAGGCCACCGAGGAACAGGTGAAAAGTTTGGGCGCCAAGTTCGTGTTCGCCGATGTCGCCGATGCGGCGACGTCGGGCGGTTATGCCAAAGAGCTTTCGGCGGAGGACAAGGCCAAGCAAGCAACCCTTGTTGCCGAGCATGTGAAGGGCCAGGACATCGTCATCACCACGGCACTCATTCCGGGACGCCCGGCGCCGGTGCTGATCACGCAAGCCATGGTGGAGAGCATGAAGCCCGGTTCGGTGATCGTCGATCTGGCGGTGGAGCGCGGCGGCAACTGCCCGCTGTCGAAGCCTGACGAGATCGTCATGCACCAGGGCGTGGCGATTGTCGGCACGCTCAATCTGGCGGGGAAACTCGCCGGCAATGCCTCCTCGCTGTTCGCCAAGAACCTCGCCAACTTTCTCGACCTCATGGTGCAGAAGGACGGCACACTGAAGATCGATTTCGACGACGACTGCATCAAGGGCACACTGATCGCCAGGGATGGCGCTCTGGTGCATCCGATGTTCACAGGGGGCAAGTGATGGAACAGCTCGCGCAAACGGTTGATCCCTTCGTCTCACTGCTTGGCATCTTCGTGCTGGCGGTGTTCGTTGGTTATTATGTGGTGTGGAACGTGACGCCGGCGCTGCATACGCCGCTGATGTCGGTGACCAACGCCATCTCCTCGGTGATCGTGGTCGGAGCCTTGCTGGCGGTTGGCGCCGGGGCGATTGCCTCGGGCTCCACCGTGGCGATGATCTTCGGCTTCCTGGCGCTGATCCTCGCGAGCGTCAACATCTTCGGCGGCTTCCTCGTCACCTCGCGTATGCTCGCCATGTACAAGAAGAAGGACAAGTAGGCGATGTCGCCCAATCTCGCAGCCCTTCTTTACCTGGTCGCTGGCGCCTGTTTCATCATGGCGTTGCGCGGACTGTCTTCGCCCGCCACATCACGCCACGGCAATAACTACGGCATGACCGGCATGACCATTGCCGTGCTGACGACGCTGGCGCTGGCAGCACCAACCAGCCCGATGATCTGGCTGCTGATCATCGGCGGTATCGCCATCGGCGGCGGCATCGGTGCCTATGCGGCAAAAAACATCGCCATGACGGCCATGCCGCAACTGGTGGCGGCCTTCCATTCGCTGGTGGGCCTGGCGGCGGTCTTCGTGGCAGCGGCGGCCTTTTATGCGCCGGAGGCTTTTGGCATCGCCGAGAACGGCGTCATCCATGCGCAGAGTCTCATCGAAATGTCATTGGGTGCCGCCATTGGTGGGGTGACCTTCACCGGCTCGATCATTGCCTTCCTGAAACTCGATGGCCGCATGTCGGGGGCACCGATCATGCTGCCCGCCCGCCATGCCATCAACATCGCCTTGGGTGTGGCGCTTCTCGCCTGCATGGTGCTGTTCTACATGAACCAGCAGGCCATGGTCTTCTGGCTGATCGTCGCCATCAGTCTGGCGCTGGGCTTCCTGCTGATCATTCCGATCGGCGGTGCCGACATGCCGGTGGTGGTGTCGATGCTCAATTCCTATTCGGGGTGGGCTGCGGCGGGCATCGGCTTCACGCTGCACAACACGGCGCTGATCATTACGGGAGCACTGGTCGGCTCGTCGGGCGCCATCCTGTCCTACATCATGTGCAAGGGCATGAACCGTTCGTTTATCTCGGTGATCCTCGGCGGCTTCGGCGGCGAGTCGGCGGGACCGTCCGCCCAGAGCGAGGCCAAGCCTGTCAAGCAGGGCTCGGCGGAGGACGCGGCTTTCGTCATGAAGAATGCAGGCTCCGTCATCATCGTGCCGGGTTACGGCATGGCGGTGGCCCAGGCCCAGCATGCGCTGCGCGAGATGGCCGATCATCTGAAGAAGGAAGGTGTGACGGTCAAATACGCCATCCACCCGGTGGCGGGCCGCATGCCCGGCCACATGAACGTGCTGCTCGCCGAGGCCAATGTGCCCTATGACGAAGTCTTCGAACTGGAAGACATCAACTCCGAATTCGGTCAG
Organism: Aestuariivirga sp.; assembly: GCA_046594125.1. Classification (GTDB taxonomy): domain Bacteria; phylum Pseudomonadota; class Alphaproteobacteria; order Rhizobiales; family Aestuariivirgaceae; genus Aestuariivirga. The sequence goes on along the minus strand of JBKJQD010000375.1, from coordinate 585 downwards.
ACCGACGTGGCCTTCGTGATCGGCGCCAATGACGTGACCAACCCGTCGGCCAAGGACGATCCCACCTCTCCCATCTACGGCATGCCGGTGCTGGAAGTGTGGAAGGCCAAGACGGTGATGTTCATCAAGCGCGGCATGTCAAGCGGTTACGCTGGCGTCGACAACCCGCTGTTCTGGCGCGACAACACGCTGATGCTGTTCGGTGACGCGAAGAAGATGACGGAAGAGATCAACAAGGCGCTTTGAGATGCACCGGGTGATCGCAGAGAACCAGGGCGCCATTGCAGAACTCTGCAAGCGCTATGGAGTCATGCGCCTCGAGGTATTCGGATCGGCCGCTCGCGCCAATGATTTTGACGAGAGCAAGAGCGATGCCGATTTCATGGTGCAGTTTGGCCAGGACAAGCAGCTTGGTGCATTGGAACAATTCTTCGGCCTGCGATCCGAGCTCTCGGCACTTCTCAGCCGTCCGGTTGACCTTGTCGAGCAAGGCGCCCTGCGAAACCCCTTTGTGATCCGCGAAATCAATCAGGCCCGCGAACTCGTCTATGCCGCATGATCCGCGCAGCTATTTATGGGATATGC
>JBKJQD010000265.1:0-10330 GCA_046594125.1 Aestuariivirga sp. | reverse complement strand
CCCCAAGCCATTCACCTGGACCAAAAGCTCAAGAAAAATCGCCGCCAGCTACCGCCGCGCCCGAAACAAACTCGCTACCTTGGCCAACGGATGGACATGAATGAGTCAGAACACTGGCTGATGCTGTCCACGCACTGAAGTCGATGTGCGCCAACATCGGTGCCAAACGCGCCGCCTCGGCTTGCAACGACCTTGAACTGGCGGCCCGGACCGGCGGCGACTTCGATGCCTCCAGCCATATGGCCATCATCCTGCACGAAATCCGCGTTGCCATGGCGCAGGTCGAACGCTTGCGTATGGCCGCTTGAGTTCGCGGCGCGGTTAGTTGAGAACCACCATCTTCACGCGGGCAACGCCTGCGCGCTGCAAGCCCACCACACGGGCAGCGCCTAAGCTAAGATCAATGACGCGATTGCGGATGAAGGGTCCGCGGTCATTGATGCGGACCACCACCGAACGGCCCGTCTTGACGTCGGTGACCTGTACCCTGGTGCCGAAGGGCAGGGTGCGGTGAGCGGCGGTCATGCCGTTGGGATTGAAACGCTCGCCATTTGCGGTGCGCTTTCCGGTTTTGTAGAAAGAGGCCAGGCCATTGATGGTCTTGGCTTCGGCGAGGCCGGACGCACCGGCTGTGACAATCAGCGCCCCGATAAGCAGGGCTACAAACTTGAACTTCATTACGCGACACATCCCCTTGTTCTTATGGTGCGGCGCACCATAGGTCGCAATGGGGCGACAATGAGGCGCTATTTTACCTAACGGCAGCCATGCCATCGAGGGGAATTTGCGGTGGCTTGCCGGCGATCAGGTCGGCGGTGATCCGCGCCGCACCATGACTCATGGTCCAGCCCATGTGACCCTGACCGGTATTGAACCACAGGTTCTTCATTTTCGAGGCCCCAAGGATTGGCGTGCCTTGCGGAGTCATCGGCCTCAGCCCCGCCCAGTAGCTCGCCTTGCTCCAGTCAGCACCTTCCGGGAACAGCGTCTTCATGGTGGTCAGCATGGTTGCGAAATCTTCCGGACGATGCTCAAGGCCGAAGCCCGAGAATTCCGCCGTCGCCGTGACCCGGATACGGTCGCCATATGGCGCATAGGCCACCAGCGTCTCCTCATCCACCCCGCCGATGCTGGGCGGATTGTTGCGCCCGGCCACCGGCGCCGTGATGGCATAGCCCTTGACCGGGTAGATCGGCAGGTCATGACCCAGTTGCCTGGCCAGATGCGGTGAATAGACCCCGAGACACAGGACGATGACGTCCGCCGTCTCGCGGCCTTTGCCGGTGGCGACGGCGGTGATCCGGTCCCCTTCCGTCTCGAACCCGGTGATCGCTGTACCAAACTTGAAGGTGACACCCTGTCGCTTCAGCCAGTCCGCCAGATTGCGCGCGAAGAGCCGGCAATCGCCGCTCTCGTCATCAGGCGCATAGAGGGCGCCAGCCAAGCTGTCCTTGACGGATGCCAGCGCCGGATCGGCCTTGGCCACACCATCACGGTCCAGCGTCTCGATGCGGCAGCCGTTGTCCGTCAGTATGCGCGACTTGGCCGATGCCGCCTTGAGTGCCGAAGCACTGCGGTAAAGATAAAGCAGCCCGCCGCTCCGCCCATCATAAGCAACGCCACTGCGTTGCACCGTGTCATGGAAGACGGTTTGCGAGTAGGTGCACAGCCGCACCTTGCGCATCGTGTTGATCGCCGCGCGCTCGGGCGTACATTGCCCCCAGAAGCGCCACATCCATTTCCAGAAGCGCGGATCGGCATTGAACTTGAAGCGCAACGCCTGATCACCCCGCCACAGTGAGCGCAACAGGATGCGCGGCGCCGCCGGTGACGACCAGGCATAGGCATGACCCGGCGCGAAAAGCCCGGCATTCGAATAGCTGGTGAACGAGGCCGGCTCCGCCTCGCGGTCGATGACGGTGACGTCGTGGCCGTCACGGTTCAACTCATAGGCCGTGGTGATGCCAACGATCCCCGCGCCCAAAACCAGTACCTTCATCCGCCCGCCTCTTTGCGCTTCATCCTGGCAATGCTAGCAACACATCATCATGCCATCCACAACCCATCCACAAGCCTTCCATTTCGATCACCCTGTTGACAGCTACTGGGAGGTCTCCGCCGATCCGCTCGGCATCGAAACCCCCGCGCTGGCCGGTGTCAACGCCTGCGACGTTGCCATCATCGGCGGCGGCTTCACCGGGCTGTCAGCGGCTCTGGAACTGGCCGAGCAACACGTCGATGTGCGCGTGCTGGAAGCAGGCCGCGTCGGCTGGGGTGCCTCGGGCCGCAATGGCGGCTTCGCCTGCATCGGTTCGCACCGGCTAAGCTATCCTGCGATGATCAAGACCTATGGTCTCGATGCGGCAAAACACTTTCATCACGTCATGGCGCAGTCCGTCGATCTGGTGCGCGACACTCTGGCGCGTCACGGTATCGATGCTTGGGCCGGTGGTGACGGCGAAGTATGCCTCGCCCATCTCCCCAACCGCATGGATGAATTTCGTGACGATCAGGCGTTCCTGCGCAACACCTTCGGCGAAGAAACCGAACTGCTATCCGTCGAAGACTTGAAACAGCGCGGTATCTGGGCACCGGGTTTCCATGGCGGCCTCAAGGGTGAGGTGGGCTTCGGAATCCACCCGCTCAACTATGTGCGCGGCATGGCTCGCGCCGCTGCCAAGGCCGGAGCCGTAATTCACGGGAGTTCGCAAGTTATCCGCTGGGAAGAACGCGCCGATGGCCATCTGCTTACCACCAGCGGCGGCACCCTGAAAGCCAAGCATGTCATCGTCGCCACCAATGGCTACACGCCGGAAGATGTCTCGCCGCGCCACGCCGGCCGCATCATGCCAACCCTCTCAAGCATCATCGTCACGCGGCCCTTAAGTGAGGACGAATGCCAGGCGCAGGGCTGGACCTCCCAGCTCCTGGCCTATGACTCGCGCCATCTGCTGCATTATTTCCGGCTGCTGCCCAATGGCCGGTTCCTGTTCGGCAGCCGCGGTGGCACCGACGCTTCGAATGCCGGCGAAGCCGCCTACCGGTCCATTCTGACCGCCGGTTTCCACGAGTTGTTCCCGGCCTGGCGCGACGTCGAGATCACCCATTATTGGCGCGGCTTCGTCTGCCTTGCCTATGACCTCGTGCCCTATGTCGGCGCACTCGATGACAGGAAGACCGTGTGGACGGCGCTGGCCTATCACGGCAACGGTGTTGCCATGGGCTCGTGGTGCGGGCGGGCCGTGGCGCGGCTGCTCACCAACAAAACGGCGCGCGAGGACCTGCCGCAAGTCCTCACGCGCCGCCTGGCGAAATTTCCGCTGCCCGCCTGCCGGCCGCTTTATCTCAAAGGCGCCTATGTCTGGTACGGCTGGCAGGATTTGCGATAGACTATTTCCGCTTGGACTTCTTGGCGGCCTTCTTGGCAGGCTTGGCCTTCCTGGCCGGAGCGGCCTTCTTGGCGGCGGGACGAGCGGCCTTCTTGACGATTGCCGCTTCCACCATGATCTCGACATCAAGCCCCGCTGCCGCGAGTTTCGATTCGACCGTGGCCCGCGCCGGAGTCTGGCCCGCCACCACCCAGGCGTCCCAGGCTTCGTTCATTTCCGCCCAGGTGCCGATGTCGGTTAGCCAGATGTTGGCCTTGACGATGTTGGTTTTGTTGGTTCCGGCGGCCTTCAGCGTGCCGTCGATCTGAGCAAGGATGTCGGCGGTCTGTTCCTTGACCGATTTGCCCTTTGCCGCTTCGGCGACGAAGCCCGCCAGATAGACCATGCCGTTGTGAATGACCGCTTCGCTCATGCGTTTTCCCGGTCCGACGCGTTTCAGTGCCATATGTGCCTCCCATTAAGTTGACAGATGCTCTCTAGCTTTTCTTCATCACCGCTTCAATCACCGCCAGCAACACACGCGGCAGAGTTTCGAAAGCGTAGGGCGCATGCAGCCGTTCCAGCCAGTGATGATAGTCGCGGCCCCACGGGCCGATGTTGATGCACGGATAACCGCCCGGTTCCGGCATGGTGAAACTCGTGCCCCATATGGGTGTGTTGGCCATAGCGGCGGAAAGATCGCCCGATGCCTCGCCGAAGAAACTCATGTCGGAGATGCCAGGAAAATAACGGACTGCTGAAAGTCCAAAGGGTTTCGCCGCCGCCATGATGGCATCTTCCAGTTTGCCATCGGAGAGCGCCACGGCCGGATAGGGGATCGAGCCGAAGCCCATGATCACCGCCGGACCAGACAATCCCGAAAGCGCCCAGACCTGAGCCGTCAGCAGCTTGGCCCGCTCTGGCAAATCGAGATGCGTGAGGGCCGCGATCTCCCTGGCCTTCGCTTCGATCTCCGCCTTGGGTACACGCGCCGCCAGTTCCGCGTAACTCATGACCGGAATGTCGCGCTCAACCTTGCGCGCCGCCCGCGCCATGGCGCGCCTCGCCAGCAGCAGCGAAATGTCCAGCACCTCGGCAGCCGAACGCTTGTGCTGCAGCGTATTCCAGTAGAGCCAGCTCTGGGCCGGCGTGGTGACATTGTAGCCCGCCTTCAAATCCTTGGCATGCAATACGGTTGGTGGGGCAGCGATCTCGTTGCCACTGACTTCGGCCAGTTCCGGAGCGAGTTCGAATTCGGTGAGCAACTCGGCGGCCAGATAGGCGGCATTGGCACCATCCTGCGGATAGCAGGCATGGGCTTCCTTGCCGACGACCAGGGCGGTGAGCAACTGCTTGCCGATCGACCCCATCGCCACGACCCTGCCTGCCGTTCCGTCACCCTGATCCGAGATCGCATCGAGATTGATGACCAGTCCGATGTCGAGGTCGAATTCCTTGCGCAATCCTTGCAACGATGCCACTGCCGCTCTGGCGCCTGTCGAACGATCCTCTTCGTCGCATACGGCCATGAACAACAAATTCCCATTACCGCCATAAGCTTCCATGGCAGCAATCCCCGCCGCAAGACCTGCTTTCATGTCAAGCAGTCCGCGGCCGGGAAGAAACGCGCCGCTCTCAAAATCTGCCAGCGCCAATGGATTTCCGCCCGACTCCTTGAGCCTTGCGATGATTACCGGAAGCAGCTTTTCCGGCTGAAAAGCCGAGGCGTGCAACGCGCCGTAGTCCTCTGCCGGTACCACATCGAAATGCCCGGTGAGCACGACGGTCTTGCGGCCCGGTCCACGCTTCAGCGCAAACACGTTGCTCCGGGGGTCAGCGGCGATGCCGGACATCCACACCGCATCAAACCGCTTGAGGCGGCCGGCAAGGAAGGCGGCGAAATCCGTCTCCTCGGGTGATCCGGTGACCGAGGACCGCGCCGTCAAATCGAGCGCAATCTCCCGGGCGCGACCTGCCAGATCGTTGCTTCCGGCAACTGTTCCCATCGGTTATGCTCTCTCCATGCGCAACACCTTCATGGATTGGTTTGGCCTGACCGCCCCCATTCTGCAAGCACCCATCGACGGCAGCGATACGCCCGCACTGGCGGCGGAAGTCGGCCGTGCCGGAGGCATGGGGTCACTGGCCATGACATGGGATGAACGCGGGCCAGGCCGCGCCAGGGTCGCGGCCTTGAATGCCCATGGCACACCCTATTTTCTCAACTTCGTGCTGCGTTTCGGCACGGAGCGCCTTGGCTGGTATCTCGACAGCGGCGCGAAGGCCGTAATCCTCTCCTGGGGCATTGACCGCGACGCGATTGCCACACTCAAGTCGAAAGGCATCCGGGTTGGCGTGCAGATAGGCTCGGCTGGAGGTGCCGCCAAAGCCATCGCCGCGGGAGCCGACTTCATCATCGCCCAGGGCAATGAGGCGGGCGGGCATGTGCAGTCGTCAACGCCGCTCGACTTTCTTCTGCCCCAGGTGATCGCGGCCTGCGGCACCACGCCCGTTGTCGCTGCTGGCGGCATTTCAACAGGACAGGCCATGGCGAAGGCCATCAAGGCGGGGGCACAAGCCGTCATGATCGGAACGCGCTTTGTTGCATCTGCGGAATCCAGCGCTCACCTGGACTACAAGCAGGCGCTTGTCGCGGCCCAAGCGCAAGATACCGTCTACACCAATTGCTTCGATATCGGCTGGCCCTATGCCATGCACCGGGTCCTGCGCAACGCCACAATCAATGATTGGGAAGACGCGGGCTGTCCGGCGGCACCCGGCAGGCCCGGCGAAGACGAGACCATCATGCGATCAGCGGCAAAGGGGCTGTTGCGATATCATAATGATCCGCCAACGGACGATCTTGAAGGCGATGCACTGGCGGGGTGCCTCTATGCTGGCACCGGCGTCGGCGCCATTCACTCGGTGCTGCCCGCCCGTGCGATTGTCGAGACGCTGTGGGCCGAGGCCAAGGCACTCCTATAGCGTCCGGTCATACTCCAGCACGGCGTTGAGCAGCACCTGCGAACCGGCACCGCATTCCTCCAGCGTGGTTGATTCCGCCTCATTGTGCGAAATGCCGCCGAGACAGGGCACGAAGATCATCGTGGTCGGCGCCACCCGCGCAATGTAAGCAGCGTCGTGCCCGGCACCCGATGCCATCTCGCGCATCGTATGCCCCGCTTGCCTCGCACCCTGGCGCACGCACTCGATCAGTGGGCCCGCGAATTTCACGGCAGGCGATGTCCAGATGCATTTTTCGTCGAAGGCCACTGCGGTATCACTCGCGATCTTCGGCAACGCCGTGCGGAATTCCGCCTCCATGCGGTCCAGGATCTTGTCGTCCGGGTGGCGCAAATCAACCGTGAAGAACACCTCGCCCGGCACCACATTGCGGCTGTTGGGCCGGTTCTCGATGAGGCCCACCGAGGCGACACCCGGCAGATGCGCCATGCCCACCTGATGGATGGCCTCGATCATCCGCGCCGCGGCGAGCAGCGCATTCTTGCGCAGTCCCATGGGTGTTGCACCGGTGTGGGACTCCTGGCCCGTCACCGTCACCTCATACCAGCGCATGCCCTGCACGCCGGTGACCACGCCGATCATCTTCGCTTCGGCTTCGAGGATCGGCCCCTGCTCGATATGCAGTTCAAACATCGCCTGGAACGTGATGGCCCCTGCCTTGTGCTTGCCCCTGTAGCCGATGCGCGCCAGCTCATCACCGAACTTGATGCCGTTGCGGTCCTCGCGCGAATAGGCATAGTCCGGCGTGAACACCCCGGCATAGACGCCCGAGCACAGCATGGCGGGTGCAAAGCGCGAGCCTTCCTCATTGGTCCAGTTGGTGATCATTACTGGTGCGTTGGTTTCATAACCCATGTCAACCAAAGTACGCATGGCCTCCAGCGCGCCAAGCACGCCCAGCACGCCGTCAAACTTGCCGCCTGTCGGCTGCGTATCGAGATGCGAGCCCATGGCAATGGGCGCCACATCCTGGCGCTTGCCCGGGCGCGTGGCGAACATGTTGCCGACTTCATCGACCTCGACCACGCAGCCGAGCTTTTCGCATTCCGCCTTGAACCAGTCGCGCACCCGCTTGTCTTCATCCGAGACGGTGAGGCGCTTGATGCCGCCCTTGGCTGTGGCACCGAAGGCCGCGGTCTCCATCAGCGTGTCCCACAGGCGCTGCGGATTGATGGTGAGATTGGTCTTGGGCGTCATGGCTGATCCTTCGGCCAGGTGAGAAAGAAACTGTAGATCGCATAGGCCAGCATGCCGACTGCAAGCATCAGCCACAGCCCGCCGCCGCCCTGCCAGATTTCGACGCCGAGCCAGAAGGCGATGACCAGCACGATGGCGATGCGCCGCCACAGGGGCTTGTAGAACGGGTGCTGCTGTTCCTTGTTGGCCATGGCCTATTCGTCGATCTTGCTGGCAATGATAGCAAGGGCTTTCTGATAGACGGTGGCGGCGTTCCATGTGGCAAACGATCCCGCCTGATATGGCCCGCCAGCCGGCCAGCCCTGATCATTGAGAAACTTGGCGGTGGAAGCCAGCGCATCGGCCTTGCCGTTCAGGTTGATGCCGCCGCCGTCACCATCGGCACCGTAGAGCAGGATGTTCTTGGGCAGGAACTGCGTCTGTCCCACTTCGCCATGCATGGCGCCGCGCGTCGCGGCCGACAGTACACCCTTGTCGATGAGCTTCAGCGCCGCATAGAGCTGCTCGGTGAAATAATCGGTGCGGCGGCAGTCATAGGCCAGTGTTGCCACCGCCGAGATGGTATTCTGGTTGCCGGTGCTGGCGCCGAACGCCGTCTCCATGCCCCAGATGGCGATGAGTGGACCGGGTGGCACGCCATAACGCTTTTCGAGTGTTGCAAACAAAGCCGCATTGGAGGCCTTCTGCTTCTTGCCGCGGGCGATGATGGCCGCCGCGCCGCGCTTGCTCATGAATTGCGCCAGCGACAGCTTGAAGGAATGCTGATTGCGGTCAGCACGGATGGTGCCGGTGGAATAGGAGGTGCCGAGCAAAGCCGAAATGCCGCGCGAGCCGACGCCATTATCCTTGGCTTCAGCGGCGAATTCCTTTTTCCAGGTCTCAAAGGCCCGGCCCGTACTGCTGCAGGTGGCGGCCTGTGCAGAGGCCGCCAAAGCCACCAGAGCCGTAAAAGCCCAAGCCACAATTTTCATCGTCATCCCCGCCGCCCGTGATTCGTGGGCGGCAGAGTGCCACTACCCGGCGCGCTTGTCATCGGGGAGGGTCGATCATGAACCTGTCAAACAGCGGACGTGTTCCTTTCTTTGTGAGGCCGCACAACCGGCCTCGGGAGAGTTCCCTTGACCGAAACCCCCGGCAAGCCGGGTTTCGGCGGGGAGGCGCGGGCGCTGCCCGGCGCGAGTGGTGCCAGCTTTTGAGGGCTGGCGGTAAGCGCTGGACAGCGCCCACGGCGGCAGGATTTCTTCGCGGGCGGAGGGCACTTCGGCTCTGTCCATTTTTCAGGACTGCCTAGCTGCCTTGCGGCGCGGGGATCATAGTATCCCCGGGTCCCTTCCGCCTGCCCCCGGAGATCGAGGGTACGTTACTCCCCAATCCGCAGGCCTGCCATCCACCCCATCCAGGCTCACCGTCATGAGCAGGACCCCAAGCGGGGCGGACTGGACTGTAACTAGGATATTATTCCCGAAATGTCAAGGAAAAACTCTCGATACAATTCGCCCACAAAGGATTTGTTACACTTTGTCAGCGGCGAGTTCAATTTCCACTTTCCATCTTTGGTGGTCAACAGGATTTCTTTGCCGCCATCGGGTTTTGTCCTTTCGGGCTGAAATGGCAAAATATCAGAAACTATAAAGTCATAAATGATTGAATAGCACTTTCCGTCAAACCAATTGAAACGTCAGATAAGATCATTGCATGAGGCCGAAATATTAAATGCACTGTCACCGTAATCCGCGATTTTCCAGTTAAACAGTCATGAATGGATTCAGTGACGGCGTTGACCCGGCTTCGGGAAACCGATTTCTCCACATTCCAGCCTGCAGTGTCGGGCAAAAATCATCAATCATATGCAGCACCCGAAGTCTGGTATCTAATGAACGAATCGATAGAGATTGATCATTTTTGCAATTTCGAGAGTTCCATTCAGCCAGCGCAGCGGCTCCCAACATCGAACGAACAATGTCGGCAGGTTGTGGGTTGTGATTGACTCTCCATAGCGACAAGGCAGTAGCAGAAATCGCTTTAAGCTTCTCGTCAGCGTAGTCCCAGAAAAGTCGATTTAGCAGGGCGCTTGGCGTCTCGGCATCGCTGTGCCTCTGCCACTGGTCCTCAAAGAAATGATACAATTGTAATTTTGCGGTGCGTGTAAGTTCGGGATGAAGTTCATTCGCATCCGCAAGAATCGACGACAGCCATTTCTCGGATGCAGCTATTTTGCTCTGCTCTTCGAGCCTTACCCGATATCTAGCGAACAGCCAGATGGCAGCCACCGCCGCTGTCATCACCACAAAATATGGGAATGCAATACTCATCGTGAAAAGTGCTACGGCACCACCTCCACTCGCTTGACGCCCTTGGACATTACCGTGTCTCACTCATGGGGTGCAGCCCAGTGCATTCCATTCGCTCTCTTCGGGACGCCACGGGGACAGAATCACAACTCACGCTCCCAATCCTGCCCGCCATGGAACAGCCGCAAGACGATCACCCGGTCCTTATCCACGACAAAGGCAATCGCCAGTTTGCGTTCAAAGCCGATCACCCGCAATCCGGGGCGGATGTCGTCACGCAATGTCCCGCGTTCGGATGCGAGATCAAGTCCCATGCAGCAGGCTTCAATCCTGGCGATGAAGCCTTCGGCAATGGCGGCACCAGCGCGCTCTGAAATCCAGTCGTAAAGGTGGAGAAGATCGTCTTGCGCTTCCGGACTGAAGACGACATCGCGGCGTCTCACGCTTTGG
>JBKJQD010000113.1:0-4923 GCA_046594125.1 Aestuariivirga sp. | reverse complement strand
AACGCGCCCTTGATGCTGCCGGAATAGAGATTCCATTCCCGCAGCGAACCATAACGCTCCTTGGCGGGACACAGGATGAGGGATTGGCCTGAACTAACGCGATCAAAGGCTAAGTTCGGTGCGCGACTGGAACCTTACGGCGCTCTCTCCGCTTATATTATATGCACTATTTCAACGGTATCGCCCTGCTCCCGCGACTTCGTCATGGCCACAGCTTTAAAATCAGACTGTTTGCGACACTTCTCCTGTGCGGAACCATGCATTCGGCTGGTGCCTTGGCGCAGCCCGCTAGCATCGAACCCGCTGCCCTGGAGGTCGCGGCCAAGGGCAGGGATGTGAAGCGCCTTTACCGCGCCACCCATTGGCACTCGGTCTGGACGCCAGCTGCGTCGGCGACGCTGGACGAGGCGTTACGCCAGCGCGCAGAGCATGGCCTCGACCGTGTTGATTTTCTACCGGAAGGGTTGTCGTCGTTAAAAATGAGCGATCAGGATGTGGCCCGGACCAAGGCCGCGCTTGAATATGCAACCGCGCTCGCACGCGGACGGATCGACCCGAATACGCTCCATGAGGTATATACGCTGCCCCGACCGGACCCTAATCTGGTTTCAGGGCTGCTCAGCGCCATTCGGACCAAGAATCTTGATGGCTGGCTCGAAAGCCTTGCCCCTCAGGACGAAGCTTACAGGAGTCTATCGCACGCCTATCTCGAGGCACGGCAGAATACCGATAGTTCGCCTGTCATTACGGATAGTGCAGCGCCGATTAGGCCAGGCGAGTCAGATGCGAGAATACCAGCTATCATGCAGCAACTTGTGGCTGACGATTATCTTCCGGAATCGGCGGTCAGTCTAGGCAGCACGGTCTATATGAAAGCGGCCGCCGCCGCCGTCACGCAGCTTCAAAAGGACTATGGCATCGGTGTCGACGGAATCGTCGGCGCCGACACGCTAAAGGTTCTCAACTTCGGCGCTGACGATCGTGCCCGGGCGCTCGCAGTCGGCCTCGAACGGCGGCGATGGTTGTCGCGAACAGTCCCTGCCACAAGGATCGACGTCAACGTCGCTGCCGCACTATTGCGCTATTATCGTGACGGCAAGCTGGTCGACGAACGCAAGGTCATCGTGGGGCGATTTGGCAAGGAAACGCCGCCGCTGTTGTCACCCGTATATCGCCTTGTTGCTAACCCGACGTGGACGATCCCGAAGTCAATCCAACACAGCGAGCTCGCGCATGTCAGCAGCACCTATCTTGCGGAGCATAACATGGTGCGGCGCGGGGGCTGGATCGTGCAACAATCAGGCCGTGGAAACGCGCTTGGACTGATTAAGTTTGATATGCTCAACAAGCAGGCCATCTATCTTCATGATACGTCGGCTCGCTCACTCTTTGCTAGAAGCCAACGCCATCTCAGCCACGGCTGCGTCCGTGTTGATGACGCTGCGGGCTTTGCAGACCTCATCGCCCGCGACGAAGGAGTAGCCGAGCGTTGGAGCAGCGCGCAGGCATCCGGCAAGCAAACATTTGTCGCGCTACCGCACAAGATTCCGGTCAGGCTGCTCTATCATAATGTCTTCCAGGCGAATGATGGCGCAATCGAGTTCCGGACCGATCCGTATGGCTGGAATGCACCGATCGGCGCAGCATTGGGATTTAATGGCAGCTCTGCCAGAAATGCGGTTGCCCAGAACGTCGATGTTGGTCCGTGATCGGATGGTTTCGGACTCCTTCCTACGCCGGCTACCTTCGTGATGCACGATGAAAATGCAGCGTCGTCAACGGTCCTTGCGGAAGCTCGTACTGATTTGGCCGAAGACCGTACATTGCTAGCCAGCGAACGAACATTCAGCGGCTGGGCACGGACGGCAATGGCGTCCATCGGCCTTGGCATCGGCTTCAACGCCTTGTTTAATCCCGTTCATCCAACTTGGGTGGCGAAGGCAATCGCCACCTTATTCATAACACTTGGAATCTTCGTTATTATCGCGGCCGAGCGGCGCGCCGACACGATGCATCGCCGACTCATGCCGCACAAAGTGCGAGGGGTGTCCGCCTTCAGCTTCAGGGCAATAGCCGTGATAGTGAGTACCGGTGGGTTAGGACTGATCCTCGCAATCTGGGTACTTCAGTGATCCGGCCGCCCCCGGCCAAATGGCGGTAGCTTGCTGCATAACCATTCACCGGTTTTGGCATCGTCGCGTCCATCAGACACAAGTTGCAGTTAGACTGACAGCTCAATCCGCGGCAATGTCGCGTGCATGAAAGTCGGTGAACGGGCAAAATGACCGAAAACCTGTTTACCTTTTCCGACCACCATCTTAGGCCCGATCCGTCGCGCACGGTCATCAGGCCGTTTAATGTCGAATATCCAGAAAAATTTCGTCATTCAGCGGTTCCGCGCATGCGGGCTGTCATCGAACGCATCCTGCTGATGGACGAGGCCACACGCCGCGCCCGGTACGAAGCTGGCATTGCTTCGCTCTCCAAAAGGCATCGCAACGTCGAGAAGATATTGATCCGGCGGTTTGAAGAAGTGTGCGACTTTCTCCCGGACGAGGTTTCGGCCTCAACCGAGCAGCAGTTGCTGATCGGCGCTTACCTGAGCGCGGAATATGCGTTCGAGGCGGCTGCCCTTTTCAATCCCAGCATGGTCCTTCGAATGAACCAGAATGATGCCCCTGCCGATGGGCTTAATTTCATTCTTTCCCTGCGCGGGATCGGCGAGGGTCATTTATCCTCGGTCACGTTTCGCACTGGCCGTTGGAGCCCGGCTACAGGATTCGAAATTGACGAGCCAAGTCCATGGGTGACTTCACCGCGAATTGAACCCTCGGAATCGCGTGACCATCCTGGAACAACCCGGGTGCGCTGCGAAGGCAGCGAAAGTCCCTCCGAGAGCGTTTTATTTCCGGTCACCGAGAGCCAGAGGCAGGGTATCGAAGATTTGCGCATGGTGCGCTTTACGGAGGACGCCGGCACGCCGACTTTCCTCGGCACGTATACAGCGTTCGACGGGCGAAACGCCCGGAGCGAACTGTTCAGAGGCACCGGGATAAACACCTTTGAAATGACGACACTCAACGGCTCAGTGCCCGCGAGCAAGGGCATGGCTCTATTCCCTCGCCGCGTGGATGGACGCTTCAATATGATCGGCCGTCAGGACAGCGAAAATCTCTGGTTAGTAGAATCAAACGACATATTAACCTGGAATGGCGGAGTGAAATTGATTTGTCCCCGTTACCCGTGGGAGTTAATTCAAATGGGTAATTGCGGTTCGCCTATTGAAATTGACGAGGGTTGGCTGGTCATCACGCACGGCGTCGGCATGATGCGCAACTATTGCCTGGGTGCCTGCCTCCTGGACAAGGCCGATCCCACCAAACTTCTGGCGCGCACGCCCGAACCGATCCTGCAACCCAGTCCTAACGAGCGCCATGGCTACGTGCCTAACGTCGTTTATAGTTGCGGCGCAATCTCTCATGGCCGCACGTTGCTACTACCCTACGGTGTGGCCGACAGTTTTGCGAGCTTCGCTAGTTGCAGCATCGACAAATTGCTAATGTTGATGAAATAAGTACATCTTTTATGGCTTCTCACTACCCCACAGCCACAATCTAGAGCCAATTCAGTCACGACGGCATGACATTATTCGCCATCCTCCTTGCAATATATTTGGTATCTTGCTGATAATGCAGCCAGCAGGACTCATCACCGAAGTGTGATTGAGACAATCCCTACAGCCATTCACTGGTTCTGTGAATATTAGAACGTAATGGCTGTTCTGCATTCAGGCTTATGATGCGGATTGAATAAAAACTAACATTCAGGAGAAGTAATTTATGAATATTTAGGCTGAAAATGAGAATACGGTAATACCGCGTCACGACGAAGCAATCACTCAGGATCTTATTTGTTCGGACAAGGTCGATGGAACAATTTTGTTTGATCGCGAAAACGAAAAGCTTGGAATTATTCGCAATCTGAAGATCGACAGGGCCAGTGGCAAAGTGGCCAACGTAATCGTCGGCTTCGGTGGCCTTTTCGGGATGGGCGAAGATCGGTATCCGATGCTGTGGGATGCGCTGGATTATAATCACGATAGGAAGGGTTATGTTACCAAATTCAATCGCGACAAGCTGAACAAGGAAAAAGCGCCGCGCTTCGCGCGCGACAGCCAGCTCGAATGGAATGCGGAATATAGCCGCTCCATCCGCAGCTACTACCTTCCGCGCTGACCCAGCGCTGATCCCTAAACAGGGGACTTTTGGCGGCCTCAACCGAGTCGCCTTTTTTTTATGGCCATCACGCTGATGACGCTTGTGTGAACGGCGCGGAGCAAGCCAACAAATTGCCACTATGAGGATAACCTGCGCCGCGTACGCCAGACCCGCGCGCTCAATCAGGAAGCCCTCCGCCGACGAGGCAGGAGTTCATCGTACCTATGTCAGCGACTTGGAACGCGCAGCACGCAACCCCACGATCCGGGTTGTTGAGAGTCTCGCCGGTGCGCTTGGCGTCACTGTCTCAGAATTGCTGAGCTGATCCTAAGTTAGTAAAGCGCGCATCGCAGCGGTGAGCGCCTGCACTTTGGCGGATGCGCGTTCGAGAGTATCGATGATTGCGTCAAGGTCATCGTTCGACACACTGCGAAGCGTCGCGGCGATCACGCTGGCGTCTTCCATCGTCCCGGCCAGGTCCGCGCCGAGATGATGGATGAGATTGCGGGTGTCGGCGTCCATGGTGTCACCAAGCCGCCACTTGCATGCGAAGTCGAGACCGAGCTTTTTTCTCTCGCCAGAAAAGCATTCGACTTGCGTCGAACTGTACGCATTGGTCGCCTCATGAGTCGCGGCGCTCAAGCGCTGCTGCCCCGACCGGCCCTGCCGGCGGGGCCGTGGGCGGTGGAGCCGCATTGTGCTGCTC
>JBKJQD010000446.1:0-7403 GCA_046594125.1 Aestuariivirga sp. | reverse complement strand
ATTGTCTCGATCCGCCCGAAGCCCGCCACGGCATGGATGATCTCCGGTTCCAGCCGCCAGAAGGCGAAATCGCCGAAATCCGCATAGAGTGCCGCTTGCGGATGGCGGGCCAGATAGCGCCGCCTGATTCGGGCCTCCGCCGTCTGGACGAAGCGGCCCATGACGGTGACGCGGGCGCCGGTCAGGGCGTCACCGGTGGCCGGCGGTTCGGCCACCAGCAGGCTGGCGCGGCTGTCAGCCAGCAGGTTCCGGGTATGCCAGGCCAGGGTGGAGACCAGAAGCAGCGGCCTGCCATCGACATCGGTTGCGACGTTGACCAGCGAGGCATAGGGGGTGCCCCCGTCGCGGTTGAGGGTGGCAAGCGTGCCGCCGCGCGCCCGGCGCAGCAGCAGCCGTGCCTCGGTTCCGGTGAAGCTTCTAGGTTTTCCTGTCATCGGTCCTCGCCTTCCGGGGAAAGACCCCCTATCATGTCCGCCACATTTTGTTCCAGTTCCGCCCCTAGTGCCAGAGATGGAAAGCCATAAAGGATGAACAAGAAAATGCCGACGATCGCCCTGGTCGACGACGACCGCAACATTCTGACCTCGGTGGGCATGGCCCTCGAGAACGAAGGCTATGCCGTCCAGAAATACAATGACGGCGCCACCGCCCTGCAAGGCTTGCAGGACAATCCGCCCGACATGGCCATCTTCGATATCAAGATGCCGCGCATGGACGGCATGGAACTGCTGCGCCGCATCCGCCAGAAATCCGACCTGCCGGTGATCTTCCTGACCTCCAAGGACGACGAGATCGATGAACTCTTCGGTCTCAAGATGGGGGCCGACGATTTTATCAAGAAGCCTTTTTCGCAGCGCCTGCTGGTCGAGCGCGTCAAGGCTGTCATGCGCCGGGTGCCCAACCGCGATGCGGGTGCCGCCCCCGCCGAAGCCCCCAAGGTCATCGAGCGCGGCAAGCTCGCCATGGACCCGGACCGCCATTCCTGCACCTGGGACGGCAAGCCGGTGACGCTGACTGTTACTGAATTCCTCATCCTGCAATCGCTGGCCCAGCGCCCCGGCATCGTCAAGAGCCGCGACGCGCTGATGGACGCGGCCTACGACGACCAGGTCTATGTCGATGACCGCACCATCGACAGCCACATCAAGCGCCTGCGCAAGAAATTTAACCAGGTCGATGCCGACTTCGATGGCATCGAGACGCTTTATGGTGTCGGCTACCGCTTCAAGGAGCAGTAACAAAGGTCCATGCTGGACAAGGTGCAAGCGGCCGAACCTGCGGATCGTATCGACGGCGAGGACGCCCATGATTTGGCCGAGCCCGGCCCGCCGCCAAAAGCAGGACGTGGCTGGCTCAGCCGTCTTGCCCCGCAGCGCCTGACCAGCCGCATCGTCCTGCTCAATCTCATGGGCCTTGTCATCCTCGTCGCCGGCATCCTGTATTTCAACCAGTTCCGCGAGGGGCTGATCGACGCCCGGGTGCAGAGCCTCACGACACAGGCACACATCATCGCCGCGGCGATCGCCGGTTCCGCCACCGTCGATACGGGGTCAATCGTCATCGATCCCGATTCGATGGCCGATACTTCCGATGACGCCAGTCCCGATGCGGACCAGCTGTCCGCTCTCGATTTCCCGATCAATCCGGAAACCGCCGGACCGATTCTCAAGCGGCTGCTAACCAACACGACGGTCCGGGCGCGCATCATCGACAAGGACGGCAATCTGGTGGTTGACAGCCGCTTCCTCTACAGCCGCGGTGACATCTTGCAAAGCGACCTGCCGCCGCTCGATGCCGGCGGATCGAACATGCTGGTGCGGCTGTGGGACCGGCTGACCACTTGGGCGCTGGCCTATGACTATCCATTGCAGCCGGAGTACGGCCTCGACAATGGCAAGGACTTTCCGGAAGTCACGGCGGCGCTCAATGGTGCATCGGTCAGCATCGTGCGGCTCAATGACCGCCGCGAGATCATCGTCATGGTATCGGTGCCGGTGCAGCGCTTCCGGGCCGTGCTCGGCGCCTTGGTGCTGTCGACGACGGGGGGCGAGATCGACGGTGTGCTGCGCGCCGAGCGCCGCGTGGTGCTGATGACCTTCGCCTTCGTGGCGCTGGTCACCTTCCTGCTCTCGGTGATGCTGGCTGGCACCATCGCCGCACCGCTGCGCCGTTTGGCTGCATCCGCCGAGCGGGTCAGGCGTGGCATCAACAGCCGCGTGGAGATTCCCGACTATACGTCGCGGCGCGACGAAATCGGCGATCTGTCGGGCGCCATCCGCGACATGACCAACGCACTCTACAACCGCATCGACGCCATCGAGGCCTTCGCCGCCGATGTCAGCCATGAGTTGAAGAACCCGCTGACCTCACTGCGCAGTGCGGTCGAGACGCTGGCTCTGGTCAAGACCGACGAACAGCGCGGCAAGCTCATCGACATCGTCAAGCATGACGTGAAACGCCTCGACCGGCTGATCACCGATATTTCCGACGCCTCGCGGCTCGACGCCGAACTGGCGCGTGGCGAACAGCGCCCAGTCGACATGGTGAAAATGCTTGAGGCCATCGTGCACTATGCCAATGAAACGCGAAAGCCCGAGCAGGCGGCGATCGTCTTCGATATCGCCAAGTTGCCAGCCAGCATCGATCCGGTGAAGGGCTATCAGGTGCTGGGCCACGATTCACGGCTGGGCCAGGTGGTGCGCAACCTGATGGACAATGCGCGCTCCTTCACCAGGCCGGGCACCAGATTGAACGTCCGTATACGGAGGATTGGGGCGGAGATCGAGTTGCGCATCGACGACCATGGCCCCGGCATCAGTCCGGACAATCTGGAACGCATCTTCGAGCGCTTCTATACAGACCGTCCGGAAAGCAGCTTCGGCGCCAATTCGGGTCTGGGCCTGTCGATTTCCAAGCAGATCGTCGAAGCCCACAAGGGCCGCATCTGGGCCGAGAACCGTTACGGCAAGGTTGATGCCTCGGGTGAACGCCCGGTGCTGGGCGCCCGCTTCATTGTGCGCATCCCCGCCGTACCCGATGACTGGACACTCCCCGATGCCTGACGGCACCTTGCTGCATGCGACTTGCGTGGCGATCGGTGATGACGGTGTGCTGATTCTCGGGCCGCCTGGCTCTGGCAAATCCGACCTGGCCCTGCGCCTCATCGACCAGTCCGGATTAGGCCTTAAAGGCAAGCTGCGCGCCGCCGAACTGGTGGCCGATGACCAAGTGGCGATTTACCGTGACCGCGACACACTCATTGCCTCGGCACCACCGGCGCTTTCGGGCAAGATTGAAATCCGCGGCATGGGCATCGCCACCCTTGACGTTAGGGCTTCGGTACCTCTGGTGCTCGCCGTGCGGCTTGCCGAGGCGGCCACCATCGAGCGTCTGCCAGACCTTGGAGCGACGGGCTTCGAAGTACTCGGAATTCGCTTGCCACTGGCCCTGATCGATGCCTCCAAGCCTTCCGCGCCAGCCCGGCTGCGCGCCGCCATGGACTGGTTCGCGAGCCGCTGATGCCATATTGCAAGGCAGCCATGTTCGGGGCATTGTGCGCGTCCTTTAGACCGCAGGTTCACGGAGTAACAGTTTTGCAATGATCGGTCTCGTCCTGGTCACCCATGGCCGTCTGGCCGAGGAATTCCTGCATGCGCTGGAACATATCGTCGGCCCGCAGGCTGGTATCGAAACCATCGCCATTGGCGCTGACGACAAGATGGAGGCGCGGCGCGCCGATATTGCCGATGCCGTGGCGCGCGCCGACAAGGGCCAGGGCGTCATCATCCTCACCGACATGTTCGGCGGCACGCCGTCGAACCTCGCCATCTCGCTGATGGAGATCGGCCGCGTCGAGGTGGTGGCCGGCATGAACCTGCCGATGCTGGTGAAGCTCGCCCGGGTGCGCAAGGAAGCCAATCTCGAGAAGGCGGCAACCGCCGCCCAGGACGCCGGGCGCAAGTACATCAATATTGCGAGCCAGATTCTGGGGGATTGACGTGCCTGCACTGGTCAAGGAACTGGCAATCGTCAACCAGCGCGGCCTGCATGCGCGCGCCTCCGCCAAGTTCGTGAAATGTGCTGAAGGCTTCGATGCCAATATCACGGTGAGCCGCGACGGCCAGACGGTGCCCGCCACCTCCATCATGGGCCTGATGATGCTGGCAGCCGCCATCGGCACCTCGATCACGGTTGAGGCATCAGGCCCGCAGGCGGAACCAGCCATGGCCGCACTTGAAGCCCTGGTCGCCTCGAAATTCGACGAGGAATAGAGGCTCCTCAGGTCACCGGAAATTCCGGCCCGGCGATGTGGACGGCGAGCAGGCAGCCGTTTGGGGTGCGGGAGCAATGCTCGGTGCCGTCCCGCAGCCACACCAGATCACCTTTGCGGAATGTGGTGCCGTCATTCTCGATCAGTTCGCCCTCAAGGACGAGAAACTGTTCGTGGCCGTTGTGGCGGTGTGGTCTGGTGGTCATGCCGGCAGGCATTTTGTAGACATGGAATCCGGTGCCCAGCGGCAGATTGGGATCGAGCTGCAGAACGCTGTCGCCCAATGCCAAGCCATCGTCGTAGATGAATGGCCGGAAGGTGGCGTCATGGATATTGGCGACCCGGCGGTCCTCATTTTTCACGGGCTTCATGGCGTCTCTCCCTTGTCAGCTTGACTGAAAACATTGTGGAGCATTCGAATCTCGTCCGCAAGGCCACGAGCCTCCAGAAGGGCGAAGGGGTCTTCATGGTCGAGCGGCGAACAGATGCGGTAAACCTCGAGCGCCTCGGCGCTGACGAGGCCGCGGCTATGGAAATACATGGCGGCGGCATAGCGGATAAGCCCGGCATTGTTTTCCTCCGGCCCGGCCATGAACAAGCGGAACTGGCGGCCATCTTCCTCACTCATCACTGGTTTGCCGCGATGGCCATCTGGATGTCGCGCTCGCGCCGCTGATCGGCACGGTGCATGATGAAGCCTGCCGTGGCAACGCCGATGCCGACCACGGTGATGATGATCGTTGCGAGCGCATTGATGTCGGGAGTCACGCCGAGTTTGACCTTGCTCCAGATGAGAATGGGCAGCGTGGTGGCGCCCGGCCCCGTTGTAAAATTGGTGATCACCACATCGTCGAGCGAAATCGTAAAAGCAAGCAGCCAGCCGGAAAGAATGGCGGGCGAGATGATCGGCAGCGTCACGTCCTTTAAAACTTGCCAGGGTTTGGAACCAAGATCCATTGCCGCCTCTTCAACCGACATGTCCATCGACGACAGTCTGGCCTGCACGATGGTGGTCACATAGGTCATCGAGAAGGTGATGTGGGCGATGGTGATGGTGGTGAACCCGCGCTGGCCCGGCCAGCCGATCCATTCGGCCATGAGGATGAACAACATCAGCGCCGAGATGCCGGTGATCACCTCGGGCATGATCAGCGGTGCCGTCACCAGTCCGGAGAACAGGGCGCGGCCGCGGAAGACGCGGAACCTGGCGAGCGTGATGCCGGCCATGGTGCCGAGTATGGTTGCGAAGGTGGCGCTCACCAGGGCGATTTCCAGCGACAGCAGGGCCGCCCGCATGATCTGGCCATTCTCGAACAGCTTGCCATACCACTGCACCGAGAAGCCGCCCCACACGGTGGCCAGCCTTGACCGGTTGAAGGAGAAAAAGATCATCGACAGGATCGGCACGTAGAAGAAGGCAAGGCCGAAGCACAGGCATGAGATCAGGAAGATGGGGCGGCGGTTCATGACTTGCCTTCACCGGCGATCCGGGCGCGATTTTCAAAGTATGTATAGAGCATCATCGGCAAGACCAGCAGCAGCAGCAATGCGACGGCGACCGCCGAGGCCATGGGCCAGTCACGCGCCGAGGCGAATTCGTCACTGATCACCCGGCCGATCATCGGGCTCGATGCACTGCCGACGAGACTCGGGATGATGAGTTCGCCGGAGGCTGGAATGAAGACGAGAAGTCCGCCGGCGATAATGCCCGGAATGGACAGCGGCAGTGTGATGTCCTTGAACACCTGCCACGGCCTTGACCCGAGATCCAGTGCCGCCTCGTCCAGCGTGGTGTCGAGCTTTTCGAGATTGGCATAGAGCGGCAGAATCATGAAGGGCAGGTAGGAATAAACCATCACCAGCACCACGGCGAAGTTAGTGTTCATCAGCGGAATGGATTTGATCAGCCAGGCATCGGGCGCCACGGTGTTGTAGATCAGCGTCAGGCCGCGATTGAACCAGCTGTTGCTGCCCATCAGCCCGATCCAGGCATAGACGCGCAGCAGGAACGACGTCCAGAACGGCAGGATCACCAGCATCAACAGGATATTGCGCCACGACTTGTTGGCTCTGGCGATGCCGAGCGCCATGGGATAGCCGCACAGCAGGCACAGCACCGTGGCGATGGCGGCATTATAGGCCGAAGTCAGCAGAGCGCGGATATAGACCGTGTCGGAAAACAGCCGCGCATAGTTCTTGCTGTCAATATAGGGCCAGGCTTCGTGGAAGGCTATGGGCGGCGAGGCGTTCTCGCGGAAGCCGAAGCTCATGGCGATGACGATCAGGAACGGCACCAGGAAGAAGGCGACAAGCCAGCCATAGGGAAAGACGATGATCGCATCGCGCCAGCCGCGGCGGTTGAACCAGTTACGCATCGCTCACTCCCGCAACAGGATGGCGGAGGCTGGATCAAACGTCAACCAGACCTCGTCTTCCCATTGGGCGACGCGGCCGCTTTCGCTTTCGCGCCTGGCATTGACGCTGTTGGCGGTGATCATGGCACCCGAGGCGAGTTTCACCCGGTAGAGCGAATCCTTGCCGAAATAGCCGAGATCGCTGACGGTCCCGAGGAGGGCGTTGACGGCGGCGGCGGGACGTTCGCGCGAAATAGCAATTTTCTCGGGCCGCACGGCGACAGTGACGTGGCTGCCGGTTGCAACCGCTACCTCGTGCTTCACCAGGATATTGCCACCCGCCGCCGTGTTGACGGTCACCATGCCCGGCCCCGGCGAAACGACATCGCCCTCGAACTGGTTGATCGAGCCGATGAAATCGGCGACCAGGCGATTGGCGGGGAATTCATAAATCTCGGTGGGCGTTCCAGTCTGGCGGATGACACCCTTGTCCATCACGGCGATGCGACTCGACAGCGTCATCGCTTCTTCCTGGTCGTGGGTGACGACGATGAAGGTGATGCCGGTGCGGTCCTGGATGTTCATCAGTTCGAATTGCGTGTGCTCGCGCAGTTTCTTGTCGAGCGCGCCCAGGGGCTCATCGAGAAGCAGCAACTTGGGCTGCTTGGCCAGAGCGCGAGCAAGAGCCACGCGCTGGCGCTGGCCGCCCGACAACTGATGCGGCTTCCTCCCGGCAAGTGGCGTCAGTTTCACGAGATCGAGCATCTCACGGGCCCGGT
>JBKJQD010000420.1:0-4137 GCA_046594125.1 Aestuariivirga sp. | reverse complement strand
TGGTGACCAGCGCCGCGCGCCAAGGTTTCGAGCGCGTCTACGACCTGCCCGAGCATGTCATCCCGGCAGGCGTGCCGACGCCGGACGAAGCGCGGTCGTTTCGCCAGCTCATGGAGCTTTCGGCGCGGGCGCTGGGCATCGGCACCGAATTCGATCTCCGCGATTATTTCAGGTTGCCGGTGGCCGAAACCAAGCGGGCACTGGCTGAGCTTGTCGAGGAAGGCACTCTCATTCCGGTCGCGGTCGAGGAATGGAAGCATCAAGCCTTCATTCACCGCGATGCCAAGCTGCCGCGCAAGGCTGGCGGCACGGCGCTGATCTCGCCGTTTGATCCCCTCGTCTGGGAACGCGCCCGGGCCGAACGCCTGTTCAACTTTCACTACAGGATCGAAATCTATACCCCTGCTGCCAAACGGAAATTCGGTTACTACGTGCTGCCTTTCCTGATGGGTGACAGGATCGCCGGGCGGGTCTGCCTCAAGGCCTGCCGGCAGGACGGCGTGTTGCGCGCCAATGCCATCCACAGCGAGCCCCTTGCCGATCCGCATGAGACAGCCGTGGCGCTGGCCGCCGAATTGCAACTGATGGCCGGCTGGCTGGGACTCGAACGCGTCGAGGCCGGCCCGCGCGGCAATCTCGCCCGTCATCTGAAAGCCGAATTGTGATCGACATCGAAACCGAACGCCTGGTCCTGCGCCTCGTGCCCCTCGCCGGTCTTGCCGCAACCGTTGCCAAGGACGCGGACGCCGCCCGCCGCCTCATCGGCGAGCAACTGCCCGATGACTGGTTTGCTGAGTCATGGGTCGCAGAATTGCGCCTGAAGCAGTGGAAGGACGACCCGGCCTATGCCCCCTGGTCGATGCGCGCCATCGCGCTGAAGGACTCAGGCCAGGTGATCGGCGCAATGAATTGCCACCACCAGCCCATGACCTTCATTCACGACGGCAAGTCGAGCCTGGCCGTCGAGATGGGCTATTCGATTTACGCGCCCTGGCAGCGCCGAGGTCTGGCCTATGAGGCGATTGGCGGCTTTACCTCCTGGGCCGCAGCGGAAGGTGTCGGCCACATCGTCCTGTCGATCTCGCCGCAGAACGAGGCCTCGCTGGCCCTGGCGCGAAAGCTGGGCGCCATCCAGATCGGTTCGCAGATTGACGAGACCGATGGACCCGAGGACATTTTACTCGCCGCCATCCCCCTCACCACAGGTTCGGCAGCAACCACGTAGTGCCGGTAAAGCCGCCGATGCAGAAGCACAACCGGTTGAATTCAAGCGTTGCACTTCAAACGTGAATCCGCCCCCCAGCTTTCGCTGGGGTGACTGCAGGAAGGAAGACTCTAAATCACCCCTTCCGCACGCAATTCCTTCGTTGCCTTCTCGATGGCGTGGCGCAGTGTTGCCACCACGAAATCCACATCCGCCTTGGTAATGACCAGCGGCGGCGACAACACGTCGAGATGACCGATGGGGCGGACCATCAGGCCATGGGCCTCGCAGTCGCTGGAAATGCGCCTGGAGATATTGGCCTCGTCGGGAAGCCTTTCGCGGGTTTTCTTGTCCTTCACATATTCAACGCACATCATCAGCCGCCTGCCGCGCACGTCGCCGACGATCGGCAGATCGCTGAGCGTACAAAGCTGCTTTTCGAGATAGTCGCCGACGCGGGCGGCGTTACCGCACAGGTCCTCGCGCTCGATGATCTCAATGTTGCGCAGTGCCACCGCGCAGGCCACCGGATGGCCCGCATAAGTAAAACCGTGGGTAAACCACACGTTGTTGCCGGGTGCCGAAATCACCTCCTGTATTTCGTCGGAATAGATCACCACCGACAGGGGAATATAGCCAGACGTCAGCCCCTTGGCGCAGAGGATCATGTCGGGGACGATACCGAATTCATCCTGCGAGGCGAACATGTGGCCGAGCCTGCCAAAGGCGGTAACGATCTCGTCGGCAATGAACAGGATGCCGTGTCTCGTACACAGCTCGCGCATGCGCGGCAGATAGTTGGGCGGCGGGATGCACACGCCACCCGACGCCTGGGCCGGTTCGGCGATGAAGCAGGCGATGTTTTCAGGCCCCAGCTCGGCAATCTTCTGTTCGAATTCCGTCACCAGGAAGTCGCTGAAACCCGCCAGCGTCATGCCTTCGGGGCGGCGGTAGGGATAGGGTGCGGAGAGATGATGCACGAGGTCCGGCACATACTGGAAATGCGCCGACTGGTCGCCGTCGCGCTTGCCCACCGTCATGCCGAGATAGGTCGAGCCATGGTAGGAATTCTGCCGCGAGATCACCAGGCGGCGGCCTCTCTGCCCTTTGCGTGACTGGTAAAAATGAGCAAGACGGATCGCCGTATCGACAGCACAGGAGCCCGAGGTGGCATAGGCGACATGGTTAAGTGAGCCCGGCGCCAGTTGCGCCAGCTTGGCGGCCAACTTGGCGGCTGGCGGATTGGTCACGTCGACGAAGAAGTTGGTGTAGCAAAGCTGCATCGCCTGCTCGGCCATCACCTCGGCCAGTTCCTTGCGGCCATAGCCGGCGTTGACACACCACATGCCGCCGATGCCGTCGAAGTAGCGCTTTCCGGCGGCGTCGGTCACATGGCAGCCCGAGCCTTCGACCAGAACCAGCGACCCCTCGCGCTTGAAACTGTCGAAATGCGTGTAGGGGTGCAGCACATGGTCATGGTCCATCTGCCAGAGTTCTTGGGCGTTGAAGGCGTTATTGGTCTGCTGCAGCATGATCCCCTCGCATGATTGAACACTCATTCAATTAACGAGGTTACCCCTTTCGCCCGTCCAGAGCCAGCCCCCGCCGGTTCATGTCATTTCCCGCACTGGCAAAGCGCCAAGCCGCCACGCTATATGGCGCCCATGGGACTCATCGCTTCACCCGCCTCGCCCTTCATGTGGACCAGCCCAACGCCGGAACAAGCGGGCTTTGCGCCCGATGCCGCGTCCCGGCTTGAAACCACCATGGCCCGTGGCAGTTTCAAGGGGCTGCATGGCCTTCTCGTGGTGCGCGACGGCTATCTCGCCATGGAAGCCTATACGCAAGCGCCCGATGAACGCTGGGGTGAGCCCTTGGGCGTGATCAGCCACGGTGCCGGCCGGCTGCATGACGTGCGTTCGGTGACCAAGAGCATCGTCAGCCTGCTCTACGGCATGGCGCTGGCCGATGGCCTTGTGCCCAAGGCTTCGGCGCGGCTTGTCGAGCAGTTTCCGGACCATGCCGATTTGGCCAGCGATCCCCGCCGCAAGCGCATCAGCATCGGTCATGTCCTGTCGATGCGCATGGGGTTCGAATGGCATGAGGACCTGACTTACAGCGATCCTCAGAACGGCGAACGCCAGATGGAGGCGGCCAGCGACCGCTACCACTATATCCTCAGCCGTCCCATGGTGGAAAATCCCGGCGCGCGCTGGGTCTATTGCGGCGGCAGTACCGCGCTGCTCGGCCACCTGAACGAGCGCGGCACTGGCGAGCGCCTTGAGGACTATGCCAAGCGCCGCCTCTTCGATCCGCTCGGCATCGACAGCTTCGAATGGGTCGAGGGCTCGGACCATCATGCCTCCGCATCCTCGGGGCTCCGGCTCAGACCCCGCGATCTTGCCCGCATCGGCCAGATGGTGCTTGACCGCGGGTTCTGGAATGGCCGCCGCGTGGTGCCGGCCGGCTGGCTTGCCACATCCTTCAAACCCCGCGCCTCTATCGAAAGCGGCCTGCGCTATGGCTATCAGTGGTGGATCGGCGCGCTCGTGGCCAACGGCAAGCCGTGGTATGCCGCCTTCGGCAACGGCGGCCAGCGCCTCTTCGTCATCCCCAGCCTGAAAATGATCGTGGTAATTCTGGCTGGCAACTACAACGCCGCCGGCCAGTGGAAGATGCCGGTGGAACTGATGAGCAAGATCGTCATGCCAGCGGTAGTGGAGCGCTGAAGTCTTCCGGAGGTGGCGAGGCTTGCCGCAAGTGGTGAAAATCAGGCAGATGGTACCCGTCAATTTGCGAAGCCGCCCAGTCTCTTTTCATGTTCGCAGCTAACCAAAAGCGCTGCTTCTGCCCATTTGCGTGATCGGTTTGCCATTTGGTCAAATATTCGGGTACCCTGATTCCGGGCGGACCAGGGTGCAGTATGTCAGAAG
>JBKJQD010000367.1:0-13503 GCA_046594125.1 Aestuariivirga sp. | reverse complement strand
AAGCTTGGCTGATCGAGGTTTGTGGCGGGCAAGGCCTTGGCCATGGCGCTGAAAAACGTTCCGAAGACCGCACCCGAAGCGCCGCCGGCTTTCATCAGGATGGCCATGCCCATGGTCTTGAAAAGGTCACCCACGCTGGCGGCGGGTTTGGTTGCGAGCGCCTGGCGCGCCGCTGTAAAGCCGCGGGCCATGCCGACGCCGTGGTCACCGTCGCCGATGGCCTGGTCGGCTTTGGTCAAGCGGTCCTGCGCGGCGATCACCGCATCGCAGACGGCGATGAGCCGCTGCTTCACTTCATCAAGGTTCATTGCGAATATCCCGGCGACATTGCTGGCGCATCGAGCCAGCGCTTGTGGCTGGGGTCGAGCTTCATCAGGCTCAGCGAGAAGCCGGCCATTTCCTGGCTGGTGAAGAAGGCGCCAATATCAGTGCGGTGCACGGCGATGCCCAGCCCATCGAGGATGGCGCGGACCTTGCGGTTGACGATGAGCAGTTCCATCTGCGTGGTGGCACCCAGATTGTTCAGCAGCAGAGCCACTTCATCGCCACGCTTGAAGGGCATGTCGGCCACCACCAGCCTGGTCATCTCCTCGGCCAGGGCATCGGCAGTCATCAGCTTGCGGCGCTCGACACCTGGTTCGCCGTGGGCGCCCATGCCGATCTCGATTTCATCATCGGCCAGAATGAAAGTCGGCTGACCGGTTTCGGGCAGCGATCCGGCGCTGACCGCCACACCGATGCTGCGCACCGCATCCGCCGTCTGGCGGATGGCGAGGGCGGCCTCAGCGAGCGACGTTGCTTCGGCACAAATGGCGCCAGCGCATTTCACCACATAGAAGGCGCCGCCGATGCCGCGGCGTTCCTTGCGGTCCTTGGTCACGATGTCATCGGCGACGCGGATGGTGGCGGTCTGGATGCCATCCCCGGCTGCCATTTCGGTGGCGATGTCGAAGTTCATGTTGTCGCCGGCATAGTTGCCATAGAGATAAATAACGCCGGCACCGCGATGGATGGCTTTGGTCGTCTCGTAAATGATGTCGGGTGTGGGTGCGGCAAAGACATGGCCCGCCACCGAGGCATCCGCCAGACCTTCGCCAACATAGCAGGTGTACATCGGCTCATGGCCAGAGCCGCCGCCGATCAGCAGGGCCACCTTGCCATCTGGAATGCTGTTGCGCACCACCGCTTCAAGGCCATCGAGCTTGCGCAGATCGCCGTGGCTGGCAAGGACCAGGCCTTCGAGCACTTCGGGCACGAGGTTTGTTATGGAATTGATGATCTTCTTGACGCGTGCCATGCGATCTTTCCTCACACTGCCAGATTGTCGATGAGCCTGGTCTTGCCGAGCCAGGCGGCGGCGATGAGGCGCAGGGGTTCACCGCGCGCCTGCGGATGCGCCAGGGTCGTGGCATTGCGCGCCGAAACGTAATCGACCTTGAAGCCTTGCGTGCCGAGCGCGCGGGTGGCCGAGCGGCTGGCCGTCTGTGGGTTGACACCGGCGCGGATTTTCGCGGCGGCGGTGGTGAGCGCTCGATAGATGGCGGTGGCCTGTTGGCGCTCGGCGTTTGACAGATAACGGTTGCGCGATGACATGGCGAGGCCATCCTCCTCGCGCACGGTGGGAACGCCAACAACTTCGATGGGAATATCCAGGTCCTCGGCCATGCGGGTGACGACCTGCAATTGCTGATAGTCCTTCTCGCCGAACATGGCGTAATCGGCGCCGGTCTGAATGAAGAGTTTGGCGACGATGGTGGCGACGCCATCGAAGAACCGCGGGCGGAATTTGTCTTCAAGACCAGCCTTGGCGGGACCGGCAAGCGCGACGGTGGTTGCGAAGCCATCGCGGTAAACTTCTTCCGGCGGCGGCGCGAAGATCAGGTGGCATCCGGCGCTGGCCAGCTTGCGGATGTCGCTATCCTCGTCGCGCGGATAGCGGCTCAGATCCTCGTTGACGCCGAATTGTTTGGGATTGACGAAGATGGTGGTGATGACGCGGCTGGCGCGCTTCAGGCCCTCGGCCACCAGAGTCATGTGGCCGCTGTGCAGGGCACCCATGGTTGGCACCACGGCGCAGGTATGGCCATTGACCCGCCAGGCGGCGGTTTCACGTCGAAGGGCGGCGACGGTGCGGACAATACGGGGCTTCATGGCGCGGGTGGTGGTCCTTCGGTCGGGGAATCGGCGGATGCGGCGTTTCCTTTGCTGCTTGGCCATAGCATTTGTGGCACATAGAGCGCCAGCCAAGGAGATATTCCATGCCTGTTCTGCCCAGCCGTTCCAGCATCGCCGCCAGGCTTTTCGCTGATGAGACCGCAACCGTCAGGGCACTGGCGGCGGAGGCGGCGCTGACGCCCGATGAGCAGCGCCGGGTCGCCGAACTGGCGCGGCAACTGGTGGCGGCGGTGCGGGCGGCACGGCGCCAGCAGGGTGGCATCGACGCCTTCATGCAGGAATATTCGCTGTCGTCCGAAGAGGGCGTGGTCTTGATGTGTCTGGCGGAAGCACTGTTGCGCATTCCCGATGGCGGCACCGCCGACAAGCTTATCGCCGACAAGATCGGCGGCAAGGATTGGGAAGGCCATCTCGGGCAATCGGAATCGCTCTTCGTCAATGCCTCGGCCTGGGGGCTGATGCTGACCGGGCGCTTCGTCGATCTCGGCAAGGATGCCACAAGCAATA
Source organism: Aestuariivirga sp. (assembly GCA_046594125.1). Classification (GTDB taxonomy): domain Bacteria; phylum Pseudomonadota; class Alphaproteobacteria; order Rhizobiales; family Aestuariivirgaceae; genus Aestuariivirga. The sequence goes on along the minus strand of JBKJQD010000367.1, from coordinate 10,821 downwards.
TCGGTGGCTTCGTCAAGCGTCTCGTCTCGCGCTCGGGCGAACCGGTCATCCGCAACGCCATGAAACAGGCGATGCGCATCATGGGCAAGCAATTCGTCCTTGGACGGACGATTGACGAGGCCTTGTCAGTGGCGAAGTCTCAGGAGGCGGAAGGCTATCGCTTTTCCTACGACATGCTGGGGGAAGCGGCCTTCACCATGGAAGACGCTGAACGCTACTATGCATCGTACCGCAATGCGCTGAAGACGCTGGGCGCCAAAACCAAAGGAGACGACATTTTCGCCCGCGCCTCGATCTCGGTGAAACTCTCCGCACTGCATCCGCGTTATGAGGAAAAGCAGGAAGCCCGCGTCATGGCCGAGCTTCTGCCCAAGGTAGCGGAGCTGGCGCTGCTGGCCAAGCAACTGAACGTCGGCTTCACCATCGACGCGGAGGAGGTGAACCGTCTCGACCTGTCGCTGGAACTCTTCGGGCAACTGGCCCATGACGAGCGCCTCGGTGGCTGGAACGGCTTGGGCCTCGCGGTGCAAGCTTACAGCAAGCGGGCCAAGCCGGTGCTGGAATGGCTGGCGGCAGTGGCTCAGGCCTCGGGCCGCAAGCTGCCGGTGCGGCTGGTCAAGGGCGCCTATTGGGATACGGAAGTGAAGCGCGCCCAGGAGCAAGGGTTGCCTGGCTATCCGCTGTTCACCCGCAAGGTTTCGACCGACGTCAGCTATCTGGCCTGTGCCAAATATCTGCTGGGGCGCCGCGATGTGTTCTACCCGCAGTTCGCCACCCACAACGCCCATTCGCTGGCGGCGATTTCGGTGATGGCCGGCAATAACCGCAGCTTCGAATTCCAGCGCCTGCACGGCATGGGCCAGGCGCTTTACGAGCAAGTGGTGGGTGCCACCAAGATGAATCAACCCTGCCGCATTTATGCGCCGGTGGGCAGCCACGAGGATCTTCTCGCCTATCTGGTGCGGCGCTTGCTGGAGAATGGCGCCAATACGTCGTTCGTCAACCGCCTGGCCGACGACGAGGCGCCGATTGCCGAGATCATCGCCGACCCGGTGGTGGAGGCGGGAAAGCTTTCGGAAGTGCCGCATCCGCGCATTCCGCTCCCCGCCGATATCTTCAGTGGACGGAGGAATTCGGCGGGCCACGCGGTGTGGGACGATGCCACGCGGGCCAGGCTCACCGAAGGTGTTACCCGCACCCTGTCGTCTCTGGTGACCGCCTCGGCCATCGTCGATGGCAAGGCCTGCGCCACGGGGCCGCTGCGCGAGATTTCCTCGCCCCATGACCGCCGCGCCATCATCGGCGCGGTGCGCGAGGCCGATGACGACGCCGTGACGCGGGCCATGGCCGCCGCATCAGTCGCGCAATACGGCTGGGACCGGCTGGGCGGCGCGGGGCGGGCGGCAATCCTCGAACGGGCCGCTGACCTCTACGAGGCCAACACGGAACGGATGATCGCCTTGCTGGTGCGCGAGGCGGGCAAATCGCTCGACAATGCTGTGTCTGATCTGCGCGAGGCCGTCGACTTCCTGCGCTATTATGCGGACCGCGCGCGGGCCGATTTCGCTGGCCCCATGCTGCTGCCGGGTCCGACTGGCGAGCGCAACGAAATCTCGCTGCATGGCCGCGGCGTGTTTGCCTGTATCGCACCATGGAATTTCCCGGTGGCGATATTCACCGGCCAGGTGGCCGCCGCATTGGCCGCTGGCAACGCTGTGGTGGCCAAGCCCGCCGAACAGACGCCACTGGTGGCACATGAGGCGGTGAAGCTGTTGCATCAGGCAGGTGTGCCGCCGCAGGTCTTGCATTTCCTGCCTGGCGACGGGGCGCGCATCGGCAAGGTGCTGCTGGCCCATCCAGCGCTGTCGGGTGTTGCCTTCACCGGTTCGAACGAGACTGCGTCAATCATCAACCGGGCGCTTGCTGCCCGCAACGGTGCCATCCCCGTGTTCATCGCCGAGACCGGCGGCATGAACGCCATGATCGTCGACAGCTCGGCGCTGCCTGAACAGGCAGTGCGCGACGTGCTGGCCTCGGCCTTCGACAGCGCCGGGCAACGCTGTTCGGCGGCGCGGCTGCTGTTCGTGCAGGAGGACATCGCCGTCCGGGTGATCGCCATGCTCAAGGGCGCCATGGCGGAACTGAAAATTGGTGATCCGCTCGACTATGCCACCGACGTGGGGCCGGTGATCGATGAGGAGGCGCGCCTGATGCTCGAGGCCCACAAGGCACGGATGAATGCGGAAGCCAAAACCATCGCCGATCTCAAGCTCGGGCCGGACTGTGCCCATGGCAGCTTCGTGGCGCCCGCCGCTTATGAACTGTCCTCGATCAGCACGTTGAAGCGCGAAGTGTTCGGCCCGGTGCTGCATGTGGTGCGCTTTGCGGGCGACCGCATCGCCGGCGTTTGTGCAGCACTCAATGCCACCGGCTTTGGCCTGACACTTGGCGTCCATACCCGGATCGAGTCCACGGCAGCCGAAATCCGGGCGCTGGCCAGGGTTGGCAACCTGTATGTGAACCGCAACCAGATTGGTGCTGTTGTCGGTGCGCAACCCTTTGGCGGCGAACGGCTTTCTGGTACGGGCCCGAAAGCTGGCGGACCGCACTACCTGCACCGATTTGCCACCGAGCGGGTGTGCTCGACCGACACCACGGCGTCAGGCGGCAACGCGGCCTTGATGTCGATGGAAACCTGATCTCAACCATTACGTCCAAATTGACGCAAAGTTTTAAAACTAATTTGACTGCCGCGCGCCTAGAACTCCCACAGGAGCGCGCCATGTCCTTCAACGCCAAAAGAGAACCGGACGGCCTGTTCACTTCGTTCGAGGAGGCAACGCAGTATCTTGAGAGGATGTGCCGCGTCCTGGGCGTCAAACATATCTCCTACTGGAGCTTGAGTGTGGTCGATGGCATGCCCGACCAGGTGACGTGGATCGCCACCTATGATCCGGGTTACATGGCGCATTACATGGGCCAACATACGCCGCTGGGCGATCCGGCTTTCGAGCAGGCACTGGAGCGGCCCCAGGTCATCGACTGGACGGAACTCAATGCCAGCGACGCCACCGCCGAGAAGATTCAGACACAGGCGGTGCGCTTCGGTATTGCCCGTCACGGACTGTCCTATCCGTTCCGCGACGGTTCAACGCGCCACATCATGTTTTCGGTGAACATCGATTGCGGTGATGCCGACTGGCCGCGCGAGAAGTCGCGCGTCACGGCGATGTTCTGCGGCTTTGCCCATTATTTCCACGAACGCGCCAGACCACTTGTCGACTCGCGCCGCGCCGCCGCCTGAATTCAGTCGCGGCCCTTAAATGGATCGGCCGTTTCAAACGGTCAAAGCCCATGTACGCCGCGTTTATGTAATTAGCCTCCCCCTCTCTCCCGCTCTTGGCGGGGGAGAGGGGGAACAACTGGCAGAATTGTTTGCGTGGAGCAGGCGCGGTGCAGCAAATACCTCCCTCTCCTTGTCCCACTGGAGAAGTGTTGCGAGTCAATTTTCCGGTTCAAACGGTAAAGATTGTGTAAGTTAGTATTATTCACGGTCCTTGCGGTAGGCGATGCCGCGTTCGACGGCGGTCCTGCCGAATTTGTTGCGCAGTTTGTCCATGGCGAGCTCCGCCTTGGCCAGTGCCGCCACATGCTGGTCGAGCGTCACCGCCTCGGTTGCAGCTTGGGCGGGGCTCAGGTTGGTTATGCCGACACCGATCAGGCGGAAGGCCGTTCCGGTGGCCTCGCGCTTGAGGAGGGGGGCTGCCGTTTCGTGAATGCGGCTGGCGAGAAGGGTGGGATCACCAAGGCTGGCGTTGCGGGTGCGGGTCTTGAAGTCGCGGGTCTTGAGCTTCAGGGTGACGGTGAGACCCGCCAGGCCTTCGGCCTTGGCGCGGCGTGAAACTTTCTCGGCGAGCCGCCAGAGAATGCGCTCGAGTTCGCCGGGATTGGCGATGTCGGTATCGAACGTGGTTTCGGCGCTGATGCTCTTGGATCGGTCGTCGATTGATACGCTGCGCAGGTCCTCGCCGCGCGACAGGTGATAGAGCCTGGCTCCCATGCCGCCGAAGCGCCGCATGAGATCGGACTTCTCCATGACTTGCAACTGCGCGATACGGGTGATGCCGCCCCTTGCCAGCTCTTCCTGGGTGGCCTTGCCGACGCCCCAGATGAAACCCACCGGCTTTTCGGCGAGGAAGCCCGGGGCCTCCGCGAGGCCCAGCACCGAGAAGCCGCGGGGCTTTTCCAGGTCAGAGGCGATCTTGGCCAGGAACTTGTTGCCTGAAAGGCCAACGGAGGCGGTGATGCCGATCGTTTCGCTGATCTTGTTGATCAGTCTGGCCAGCGACAGGGCGGGGCTCATGCCATGCAGCCTCGCCGTGCCAGTGAGATCGAGGAAAGCCTCGTCGATCGACAGTGGTTCAACCAGCGGCGTCAGTTCCTGCATCAGGACGCGCACCTCGCGGCCAACGGCGGAATACTTCGCCATGTCAGGCTTGATGACTACCGCCTCGGGACAGAGTGCGAGGGCCTTGAACATCGGCATGGCGGATCTGACACCACGGATGCGCGCCACATAGCAGCAGGTGGAGACGACACCGCGCACTGATCCGCCGACGATCACCGGCTTGTCAGCGAGGGCCGGATTGTCGCGTTTCTCGACGGCGGCATAGAAGGCATCACAATCGATGTGGGCAATTGACAGGTCGTGAAGTTCGGGATGGCGGATCAGCCGCGGACTGCCGCAGGATTGGCAACGGCGTTCGCCGCCCGGTGCTGGAGCAAGGCAATCGCGGCAGAAGCCGGGCGTGGCGAAACCGTCATCCATGGATTCAATACTAGCGCCACGCGATCAAATAGGGAACAATGCTTGGCGATGGCGATTATCGAGAGGGAACCTGCGAATGTACAAGCTCTACAACGTCAAGGCCTGGGGATCGCTGGCCATCCATTGTCTGCTGGAGGAAATGGAAGTTCCCTATACCAACATCTGGATGACGGCCGAGCAGGTGAAGGCGCCGGAGTTCCGCGAAATCAGCCCGCTCGGATTTGTTCCGGCGCTCGGTCTGGCCGATGGCCGCAGCCTGTTCGAATCAGCGGCCATCGTGTCGTTCCTGGTCGCCGCGCATCCCGAGAAGGCCATGGCGCCGGTGCCAGGGAGCGATGATTTCGGCGAGTTCCTGAGCTGGCTGCATTTCATGAGCACCAATCTGTACACGACCAACAGTCTAGCCTTTGGCGGCAAATACCTTGCCAGGGACGAGGACCATGACCACTTCATCGTGGCCCAGGCCATGGCCCGTGCCGATGTCTATTGGAGCCTGCTGGAGGCGCGCCTTGCGGCGGAAGGTCCGTGGCTGATGGGCGAGAGCTTCTCGGCGCTCGACCTTTACGCCTTCATGATCAGCTTGTGGGGGAGACCGAACGAAGCGGCACTGCACGCGCGCTTTCCTGGCATCGCCCGGCTGGCGGCGGCGGTCAGGGCGAGGCCCAAACTCAAGGCGGCGCTGGAGGCCCATGGCGTCATGGAACTTGGCGGCTACGGCGGCTGAGCGCCACGCACGATATCGAGGATGTGGGGCCGGGCCTCGCTCCACAATCCGGTGCGCAGCGACAGGTAGTCGAAGGGCTCGATGTGGCGGGCGAAGCGCTCGTCATGGAGAAAATGCACCAGATGCACGTCCGGGGCATGCTCAAAGGCCGATGTAATGAACGACGGGCTGTCATCGATGAACACGGTGGTGGCCGCAGCGCGGATGGCAAGCTGGCGGATGGCTGGCCCCTTGGGTCCGGAATTGGTGACCACCGGAAAGGGCAGGCCGTGGGCCGCGAGATTGCGCCGCCGGTCTTCGCCCGCACTATGCGGCAGGTTGGTGAGCAGCACCACGTCGGCATCGCCGCCGATGTGCAGGAGAGCTTCGATGGCGCCGTCGATTGCTTCCATGTGAAGCGTTCGCTCGGCGAAAAACACATCAATCAGCTCAGCCACTTCAGCGCCGGGCACGGGGTGGTTGCCGGCGCTGTTGCGGACATTGCCGTTAAGCGCGAAACTGGAAGTATCGAGCCACAGGCCACGATGGCCCAGGAAGGTTTCAAAGTCGCGGGTGAAATGCACCACCACTTCGTCGACATCGCAGATGACCAGGGGACGCCCGGTCAAAGTGAGGCCGGCGAGCTGGGCGAGGGTCGTCTCAGAAATCATGTCCGGCTCCGGAAAGGGCCAGGCGGGCCTGGTCAATTTGACTGGGTGAGATGCCACAGCTTTCGGCAAAAAGGAACAACAGTGTCTGGTCGGCTGTCACTTGGTCAAGGACAGCAGCCAGGAAGCCCGGCTCGCCAGCCCCACTCCGAATCATCTCGGGTGTGAGGCCGGTGTCCGCCATAAAGCGGCTGAAGCGTTCGTCGTCACTTGCCAGAAAGCCCAAGGCTTTCAATGCGATGACGTCGGCGGTTGGGGGTTTTTCGGCTGGCGTTTTAAGCATGTTGGGGCGCAGTTAACCACCCTTGTGTTTGTCTGACCAGACGGACCCTTGGGTTAAACTGTTGGTTACCCGGAAAGCGGATGCTGCAACCAACGATACAGGGGAGCCATGTGTCCGGCATCTTGCCGGCATGTGCAAAAAGAGGCGGTTGCCGCAATGAGTTTGAACGTATCAACTTCGGTGGGAAGTATGAGAGTGCCTGATCCCGTGGCTGCCTTGCCGAAACGCGTACTCATTGTTGAGGACAATGAACTCAACATGAAGCTGTTCAACGACCTGCTTGAGGCCAATGGCTATCAGGTCATCCAGACGCGCGACGGATTGTCGGCCCTGGAATTGGCCCGCAAGCATCGGCCTGATCTCATTCTCATGGACATCCAGCTTCCCGAAGTCTCCGGCATCGAAGTCACCAAGTGGCTCAAGGAAGACGACGAGCTGAGGCATATTCCGGTCATCGCGGTGACCGCTTTCGCCATGAAGGGCGACGAACAGAAAATCCGCGAGGGCGGCTGCGAGGCCTATATTTCCAAGCCGATTTCGGTCGTGGGCTTCCTGCAGACCATTGACAGTTTCCTGAAGAAACCAAAATGACCGCCCGCGTCCTGGTGGTTGACGACATACTGGCGAATGTCCGGCTGCTGGAAGCCAAACTGGCGGCTGAGTATTTCGAAGTCGTCACCGCCATGAACGGGGTTGATGCCCTGGAGGCGGTGCAACGCACCCGCCCAGACATCGTGCTCCTCGACGTCATGATGCCGGGCATCGACGGCATCGAGGTATGCAAACGCATCAAAGCCAATCCGCTGACCCAGCACATTCCGGTGGTGATGGTGACCGCTCTTGACCAGCCCGAAGACCGGGTGCGCGGCCTCGAAGCCGGTGCCGATGATTTTCTGACCAAGCCGGTCAGCGACGTGTCGCTGTTCTGCCGGGTGAAAAGCCTGGTGCGCCTCAAGATGCTGACCGACGAGTTGCGTACCCGCACTGGCGGTGCCGAGGCCATGCGGGTGATCAATTCCAGCCGGCCCGGCATCGAGGCCAAACCTGGTCAGGTTCTGGTCATCGACAACCGTGCGACCATCGCCGAGCGCATTCGCGCCGCCCTCAGCGGCCGCCACGATACCACCATTGTGATCGAGCCAATGCGGGCCGTGGAGATCAGCAATGAGTCCACCATTCCCTTCGAGCTGTTCATCGTCAATCTCGACATGGAAGGCGTTGATGCGCTGCGCATCTGCTCGCAGCTCAAGTCGCTGGAGAAATCGCGCCAGACGCCGATCCTGATCATCGTTGATCCCGACGATCACCAGCGCTTGCTGCGGGCCCTTGACATGGGCGTCAACGACTATCTCATCCGGCCCATCGACAAGCAGGAACTGCTGGCCCGCGTCAACACCCAGGTGCGGCGTTTCCGCTATACCGAACAGTTGCGCATGACAGTGCAGGCGACCATCGAGATGGCGGTGACCGATGCCCTGACCGGCCTCTACAACCGGCGCTATCTGGAAACTCACCTGTCGCATCTGGTGGAGCACTCGATGCACCGTGGCAAGGCGCTGGCGGTGATCACCCTCGACGTCGACTTCTTCAAGTCGGTGAACGATACCCACGGCCATGACGCGGGCGACCGCGTGCTTCAGGAACTGGCCGGGCGCATCCGCGCCTCGATCCGCAACGTCGACATGGCCTGCCGCACCGGTGGCGAGGAATTCGCCGTGGTGCTGCCTGCCACGGAAATGGCCACCGCCGAAAAGATCGCCGAGCGCATCCGCCGCGGGGTCTCGTCGAAGCCCTTCAATGCTGGCGTCAACTGCCTGCTCAACATCACCATTTCGGCGGGCGTTGCCTGTCTCTCGGGAATCGAGGACAAGGTCGAGGACATCCTCAAGCGCGCCGACCAAGCCCTGTACCGCGCCAAGCGCGAAGGCCGCAACCGCGTGGTCCTCGCCGCCGCCTGAATTCCGCGTTGATTCGCGGCAATCCGATACTATTTAAGGGGGGCTGCCGCTTTTGTTGCGGCGCCAATGGCTTTCTGCAATAGTGCGCGGCCAAAGCGTAAGGGAGAGGGCACCTCTCCCGTGAAATGAGGAGTTTGTAATATGGGTTCGCTGTCGATCTGGCACTGGGCGCTGGTCATTCTGGTGATCATGCTGCTGTTTGGACGGGGCAAGATCTCCGATCTCATGGGTGACGTCGCCAAGGGCATCAAGAGTTTCAAGAAGGGCATGGCGGAAGACGAGCCGGCCACCGCGACGGGTGACACAAAGTCACTCGAGCAGACCGCCGCCGACGCCAAGAGCGAGGCCGAGAAGGCCAAGAGCTGAAACTGAACGGCCCCAAGGCCTGAGAGTCCCATGTTCGACTTCGGCGTCGGCTATTCCGAGATGTTTCTCATTGCCGTTGTGGCGATCATCGTGATCGGCCCCAAGGACTTGCCACGCGTGCTGCGGGCGTTTGGCAAGAGCATGGCGAAGATGCGCGGCATGGCGCGCGAGTTCCAGGGCCACCTCGACGGAGCGCTGAAGGACGCGGGCCTCGAGGACATCAAGAAAGAAATTCAGGGCCTCAAGAACATCGGCACCATCGATCCTGCCGCCAAAAAGCCGCCGGTGGACGACAAGAAGAGAGCCGAGGACGACTTCAAGAAGTTCTTCGGCGAGGCTGAAACGGCCAGCAATGAAACGCGGCCGGCGGCATAAGACCTGACATGACCAAGGACGACATCGACGCCTCGGAAGCGCCCCTGATCGAGCACCTGATCGAGTTGCGCAAGCGGCTGATGTTCTGTGTGATCGGCTTCGTCCTGGCTTTCGTTATCAGCTTCATATTTTCCTCGGATCTCCTGCATTATCTCATGCTGCCCTTCAAATGGGGCACGGGCACCAACGCGGCGCTGATTTCCATCAAGCTGCTCGGCGTCTTTCTGGTGAAAATCAAGATCGGTTTCTTCGGCGGCTTGTTCATCGCCTTCCCGCTGATCGCCGTGCAGATTTACCGCTTCGTGGCGCCGGGGCTTTACAGTCACGAGAAGAATGCCTTCCGGCCCTATCTCATGGCGACACCGGTATTTTTCGTGCTGGGTGCGGCGCTGGTCTATTTCTTCCTGCTGCCGACCGCCATCCACTTCTTCTATGCGCTGGCGGCGGGCACTGGCGGTGACGGCCAGACGCCGATCCAGCTGATGCCCGATGTCGAGGCCTATCTCGATTTCGTCATGATGCTGATCCTGGCCTTTGGCCTGTGCTTCCAGCTTCCGGTGGTGCTGACGCTGCTCGGCCAGATCGGCATCGTCAACTATGACATGCTGCGCTCGGGGCGGAAATTCGCGGTGGTCGGCGTGTTCATCATCGCCGCCGTGCTGACGCCTCCCGATCCCATCTCGCAAATCTCCATGGCGGTGCCGCTGATGGCCCTCTACGAGCTATCGGTGCAAGCAGTCCGCTTCATCGAAAGCCGCCGCAAGAAGGCCGATGCGGCGAGGGACGCGGCGGACTGACTCCCTTCTCCCTCCGGGAGAGGTGTGAAAGGCGTGATTTCATGTGTATAGGAGGGTTCAAAAGGGAATCATTCCATGCACGACATCAAGGCCATTCGTGAAAATCCGGACGCCTTTGACAGGGGGCTCAAGCGGCGCGGTCTTGCGCCGCTGGCTGCTGGCCTCATCGACATCGATGCCGGGAAGCGCGACCATCTGCAAAAATTGCAAGACGCTCAAGGCCGCCGCAACGCGCTGTCGAAGGTCATCGGTGAGGCCATGAAAGGCGGCGACAAGGCCAAAGCCGAAGCGCTCAAAGCCGAAGTCGCCAGCCTGAAGGACTTCATTTCAACGGGCGAGGAAACCGAAAGGCGGCTTACCCAGCAACTCACTGACGCTCTCGCCATCATCCCCAACCTGCCGCTTGACGAAGTGCCCGACGGTGCCGACGAGCATGACAACATCGAGGTGAAGCGCTGGGGCGAACCGCCGCGCCACAATTTCGAACCGCGCCAGCATTTCGACATCGGCGAATGGCTCGGGTTGATGGATTTCGAAGCGGCGGTGAAAATTTCCGGCGCGCGCTTCGTGGTGATCAAGGGCCAACTGGCGCGGCTTGAGCGGGCACTGGCGCAGTTCATGCTCGACCTGCAAACCGATAGCAATGGTTACACCGAACACTTCGTGCCCTATCTGGTCAATGATGCCGCCATGTATGGTACCGGGCAGTTGCCGAAATTCGCCGACGACCTGTTCAGGACCACGGATGGCCGCTGGCTCATTCCCACCGCCGAAGTGGTCCTCACCAATCTGGTGCGCGAGACGATTCTCGAAGAGAAGCAATTGCCGATGCGGCTCACCGCC